>CANPDS010000296.1 GCA_947573015.1 uncultured Muribaculum sp. | reverse complement strand
ATCACCATCGACAGATAGTACCTTACCCGTGATCATACCATCATTGACCGACGCAAATAGAACAAACGGAATCAAGAAAGAGAGGCTGAGCAAGATATATTTCATAATCGGAATATAATTGGCTTAAAAAAGTGCTGCAAAGTTCCGAATATCGCCATTTGCTATCAATCGCTCAAATTAAGTATTTCCACTACTATTATTCATGTGTTTCTAATACATTTTGATTATTCCGGCTTTTCCGGCTGGGTGTGATGCGCTCATGTATATGCTGAAAAAGCACAAAAAATACCGGAACCACAAACAATAGTGCAAGCGTACCAAACAACAGACCGCCGACAGTACCAACACCAACCGATATATTTCCATTCGCCCCTACACCTGAGGCAAACATAAGCGGAAGCATACCGAACACCATGGTAGCGGAAGTCATTATGATTGGACGGAATCGAGCCTTTGCCGCCGAAACAGCAGCCGCAATTATACTCATTCCCTCCTTGCGTCTGGCACTGGCATACTCAGTAAGCAGAATTGCAGTTTTAGCCAAAAGTCCGATCAACATTATCAAACCGATCTGCATGTAGATATTGTTTTCCAAGCCCCACCAATGTGCAAACAGAAAACATCCGGCCAACCCAAATGGAATAGCTGCAATAACAGCAAACGGCACAGTAAGACTTTCATAAAGTGCACAAAGTATAAGATATATAAATGCCAGACATATACTGAACACCACTACAGTAGTATTACCAGAAGACGCTTCCTCACGCGACATTCCACCAAACTCATATCCAAATCCGGCCGGCAAACATTTATCGGCAACTTCCCGGATGGCATTGATTGCCTCACCGGAACTATATCCGTCGCCTTGTTCACCAAACACCGCTATCGAAGGAAACAGATTGAAACGCGAAAGACTCTCCGAACCGTATACACGCGTAAGCGTAATGAAATTGTCGATAGGCGCCATTTCGCCAGTTGATGTGCGCACATACATGCCATGCAACGACTCCGTATCAAGACGTGACTGGGGATCGGCCTGCACCATCACACGATAAAGTTTCGTAAAAAGATTCAGATTGGAAGAATAGCTACCGCCAACATAACCAGCAAGAGCAGAGAGCACATCGGCCGGAGATACATTATGCTGCATACATTTGACAGCATCAACCTCGACCATATACTGAGGATATTTGGTATCAAATGTGGTATAGGCACGTGATATCTCCGGGCGTGCGTTAAGCGAGTCAATAAACGCGCGTGTCATGGTCAGCAACTCATCGGTTGTCACACCCGAACGATCCTGAACGTATAGTTCAAATCCGCTTCCAGTGCCATAGCCGGATATCATCGGTGACTGCGAGGCACGTATCTGTGCCGACGGTATGCCGGATGTGCGCCGGTAAATATCTCTTATCACTGCATTGATATCATGCTCCGAACCCGAACGCTCACTCCAATCGCGCAAACGTATGTTGAACGAGCCAGCCGATGCCGATTGTTCATGACGTGCATTCTTGCCTGTAACACGCGAATAAAGATATATCTCAGGTATATCCTTTATCGATTCCTCAACCTGATCCATAATGGCCGATGTCTCATCAAGATTACTTCCTGGTGCCACTTGCACATTAAGACTGATAGTGCCCATATCCTCCTGTGGCACAAGGCCTGTTTTGGTAGTCGACATAAGCCATATAAGAGCACCGATCGCAATAAGGAAAAGTCCTCCAACCACCCATCTGCGCCGAAACAAGAACATTATGCCCGACCGATACTGTCCGACAACAGCATTCAACGATGCATCGAATGCATAATGGAACCGACGGATATAACTGTTTTTTCCACTCTTCATCTTATCAGACCGCATGAGCAATGCACTCAATGCCGGACACAGAGTCATGGCATTTATAAGAGATATTCCAACTGCCACTGCCATTGTAAAACCGAATTGTTTATAGAACGTACCAGACGTACCGCCCATGAAACAAACCGGAATAAACACCGCCATAAATACGATGGTAGTGGTGATAAGCGCCGCAGAAAGGCCACCCATCGCAGCCACAGTAGCATCATAAGGATGTTCATAACCATCCTCAAACTTTGCCTGTACTGCCTCGACAACCACAACAGAATCATCTACCACAGTGCCGATCACAAGCACTATGGCAAACAGCGTAAGCATGTTAAGAGTAAACCCAACCGCATAGATAAAAGCAAATGTACCTGTCAATGATACTATAATAGATAATGCAGGTATCAATGTGGCACGAAAATCATGAAGGAACACGTAGACCACCAACACTACCAGAATCAATGCTATAACAAGAGTCTCTATCACCTTGGCAATAGAAGCGTCGAGAAAATCCTTTGTACTTGATATATCTGTCAATACCATACCGGCAGGAAGTTTGGCGCGTATCTCCTCTACCACTTTGTCTATCTCAGTAATTACCTCATTGGCATTTGATCCCGCAGTCTGTGCTATCATCGCATTCGCACCGGGATGACCGCTCGTCTCGCTAAGCATGGCGTAATTTACCGCGCCAAGCTCAACGGTAGCCACATCTTTGAGCCGCAACACATTGCCATCAGGCAATGCCCTCACCACAAGATTTTCGTAATCAACAACATCCTCATATCGTCCTCTATATTTCAGAACATATTGGAATGTATTTGCCGACTCTGCACCAAGTGTTCCAGTAGGTGATTCCAAATTCTGCTCAGAAAGGACTCTATCGATATCGGATGGCACAAGACCATATTGCGACATTCTCGCCGGATCAAGCCATATTCGCATGGCATAATCAGCACCAAATATATTTACCTCACCCACGCCAGCAATACGCGACAACTGCGGTTCGATATTGATTTTCATATAATTGGTAAGAAAATTGGCATCGTATGCGTCTGTAGGACTATAAAGAGTGATAGATTTCAGTGTACTATTCTGACGCTTACGTACTGTAACACCGCTTTTTGTCACCTCCGCCGGAAGCAATCCCTGAGCTGAGGCAACACGGTTTTGCACATTCACTACTGCCATATCAGCATCAGTGCCCTGCTTGAAATATATAGTTATCGTAGCGGTACCGGTATTGGTGGCGGTAGAGGTCATATACATCATATCCTCCACACCATTAAGAGATTCCTCCAATGGAACGATCACACTTTTCTGCACAGTCTCGGCATTTGCTCCTGTATACGACGCGCTCACTCTCACAGTGGGCGGC
>CANPDS010000295.1 GCA_947573015.1 uncultured Muribaculum sp. | reverse complement strand
GAATCAATCTGTGACGTTACAGAATGATCAGCAGACTTCCGCACGACCTCAGTATCTGTTTTCTTTACAGCTTTTGACTTCTGCGACGAACTCATCCCTTTTCCGGACGACAGATCATATGTGCGCTTATAATCACAGAATGCATTATAAATGGCTTTAGCCAGTTTATTCTGCCCAGACTCAGATGCCATAAATGTCTCCGAGGTAGGATTGCATATGAAATCGAGCTCCACCAACACCGCCGGCATACCGGTTTTTGCCAGGACCCAGAATCCAGCCTGACGCACGCCATTGTCGGTACGCGATGCTGTAGTACGAAGTTCCTTCTGAACACGGCCGGCAAAATCTATACTCTGATCCATATGTTTATTCTGATTCAACTCAAAGATTATATATGACTCTGATGAGTTAGGATCAAACCCGCAATATCGCTCGGAATAATCATTCTCAAGCATCATAACAGCATTCTCACGCTTTGCTACGGCAAGATTCTCAGCACTGCGATGGAGCCCGAGAGTATAAGTTGCCGCACCATGTACGGTATTGCGGTTTTTGGCTTTCTTATCAACAGAATTCACATGCACGGATATGAATAACGATCCTTTTGCGTTATTTGCAATATCACATCGCTCCTGTAGAGTCTTGAAATAATCACCCTTTCTTGTATATACAACCTTTACATCGGGCAATTTTTTCTCTATAAGATCTCCAAGTTTAAGAACCACAGCTAAATTTATATCTTTCTCCTTTGCTTTGCGACCAACCGTACCAGGATCATTCCCTCCATGCCCGGCATCAAGCACGACCACGAAAGGTTCACCACCACTCAGGCCGACAGGCACTACCAAGGCGGCAAATACACATATTATATATAGGTATACGCGAAGAAGCATGATAAATTCAATGCAAAATTAAGAAAACATAGGTTAACTTCGGCATATTAGAGATAGAATTTGGGGTATAATAGCTATATTTGGAGAAGTTCTGACCAATGGATTTGCTCAGCTTAGTATAAAAAACTACTTTTGTCATATGAGAATAGACAAATGCGTTGCCTTAAGTGCCATAATAGCCATATCTGGTTGCACATCTACTTCAAAACACAATGCAGAGGAGCAGACTACACCTGCTGTTATTGAGCGATATGACCTTGATATAACCTCATATCCGGCCCTTGACTCAGCTACCCGTGCTGATTTTAGGGAAAAATATGCGACAGTAAACAATATCATGCTCCATTTATACACTGCTACAAACGGCACGTCAGCAATATATAATGAAGGGAACATCGATTCACTGCTCTCAGACTACGCACGCAGCAAAGGCATCGACATGTTTGGCTGTGCAATCAGAGACAGACTCACCCCACTCGACTCTATAGAGCGCGAACTTGGGAAAATGCGTGACCGCGTCAATAATATAATACCCAAGTTAAAATGGCCGCGTCTGTATGGCATAATCTCCACCTACGATCAAGCCATAATATTAGACGGCGACTCCATAGCACTGATCGGGCTCAACCATTATTTAGGATCCGGCGATGAAGCATATGCCAACTTTGATCAATACATCCGAAACAGCAAAAACATTGAAGCACTTCCAGAACAACTGGCAGAAGCACTGCTGTCATCTCAAGCGCCCTACTCTATCGACAGCAATGACGCAACTGCATTAAGTAAAATGCTTTATAGCGGAGCGCTCATATGGATCACAAAGAAAATCAACGGCGATACCGATATCAGCCGATTATCAGGCTGGACCGAGCAACAGTCAAAATGGGCACAAGATAATAAATTGCAGGCATGGAATGCCCTGATCAACCGTAAACTATTATATTCGACAGATCCAGATGTGGCTATGCGACTCATAAAAAATGCCCCAACAACATCAATCCTCCATCCGGATGCTCCTGGACAAATGGGTACATGGATGGGGTTGCAGATTGTAGACGCATACATGAAACGCCATCCCGAAACCTCGGCATGGACATTATTGCATAAGACTTTTTACGGGAACATCAATTCACTGATTGAATCAGGCTATGACGTCGCAGGCTCAATACATTAATTCAATATCATTCCACGAGGAACACCGGTAATCGCCGCCTCAAAATGATATACACGCGCAAATTGCCGAAGGAACGACAATGTAGACTCCCGAGGAGCCAACCGCACCGTATTACGATCTGACGACACGCCTGTCACTGACGATATAGTAGAGATTGGAGTAGATTTTTTTTGCATAGGCATTCCGGGATTAGGGATACACTTTATTAACGCACATATAACGTTTTTAGTATAAACAAGCGGCAACTTTTAATGGCTTCCACCTTTTAATAAATCAATCCACTAAAGGGATCACAACTATAGTAATCTAAAAATATTGCATTCAATAATCAAATAATTCTTAAAATATTTGCCACAGAATAAACAAATCTCTATCTTTGCCACATAAGACGGTCATAGAATTGCAAAACAGAAATCCAATTATAGCTGACCGCAACAAAACTAATCATTATATCACTTAAATACTATTGCCTATAGAGACGACCATTACTTCAAATCAAAACCATAATAAGTAATGCAAATCTTTTCTTCACTCACCGACGAGCAATTGGTGAAAACGTATGTGGAAGGAAACAATGAAGCTTTCGACGCGCTTTTATTGCGGCATCAATCCAAGCTTTTTTCTTATATAATGCGTATTGTGCGCAATCGCGATATAGCCGACGATATCTTTCAGGAAACATTCGTAAAGATAATCATGATGCTTAAGCAAGGACGATACACCGAAAACGGGAAGTTTTCGGCGTGGCTACATCGTATTGCCCACAACCTCATCATCGACTATTATCGTCAAGAACGGGTAGAAAACACCGTATCGACAGACGACAGCGAGACAGATATGCTTAACCGCCGTGATCTATGCGATACTAACGTCGAGGATTGGCTCGTTGAGAATCAAATCCACGCTGACGTGCGCCGACTCATCAATGCCCTTCCGGAACCACAGCGAGAGGTGCTCACCATGCGCTATTATCAAGACATGAGCTTCAAAGAGATAGCGGAAGCCACCGGTGTAAGCATCAACACAGCTCTCGGACGCATGCGGTATGCGCTTCTCAACATGCGCCGCATGGCAGCAAAACACAATATACAGCTCACAGCCTAAATAAATGATAGCATATATGGGAGGGGCCGGCTCAATTGAGCCGGCCCCTCCATATATGCTTAACCAGTCG
>CANPDS010000294.1 GCA_947573015.1 uncultured Muribaculum sp. | reverse complement strand
ACGCAGTGAGCCGTCGGCCTCCTTGAGATAATAGTCACCATAGACTACAGCGGCCCCTGTAGCGGCAAGCACTTCACGCATACGCTGCGGAGCATTGTCAATCATGCCCACACACCAGCCAGGCATAACAATCACCGTTCCTGGATTCGCAGCCATATCAATAAGCTTCATGCGCAACGTGGAAGCGCTATCATCATGTTGCAACCGTATCATCGCATCATTATCAAGAATGAGTCTCTACCTTGGCTGATGGTGGAAGTTCACGATTGCGCTGCTCCACTGCCTCAACCACATTGCCGGCCAACTCCATAAACGCCTCACCGGTAATGGTGTCGCGCATTGCAATCGGTGTACCGGCATCGCCACCCTCGCAGATACTTCCCACAAGAGGGATCTGCGCGAGCATCTTCACGCCAAATTCGTCAGCAAGCTTCTTGGCACCGTCGCGACCGAATATATAGTAGCGCTCGTTGGGGTGTGCGGCAGGCGTAAACCATGCCATGTTTTCGACAATACCGAGCACAGGGACGTTAACCTTGTCATCCTTAAACATAGCCAACCCCTTGCGCGCATCAGCCAAAGCCACTTCCTGGGGAGTGCTCACAATAACCACTCCTGTTATAGCCAATGTCTGCACAAGAGTGAGATGGATATCGCTTGTGCCAGGAGGCATATCAATGAGGAAATAGTCGAGATCGCCCCAAAGTGCATCGGTGATAAGCTGATTGAGCGCACGCGACGCCATAGCGCCGCGCCACAGCACAGGGCTGTTGCGATCTACCAGAAACCCTATTGACAGCACCTTCACGCCATAGTTCTCAACAGGAACAATGAGGTCGCGTCCATCGACATTCTCGGCATAGATCGGAGCATCCTCAACGCCAAACATCTTTGGCACCGAGGGGCCGAATATATCCGCATCAAGGAGACCCACCTTATATCCCTTACGGGCCAATGCCACAGCGAGATTTGAAGCTACTGTGGATTTTCCCACACCTCCTTTGCCAGAAGAAACGCCGATTATGTTTTTCACGCCTTTCAGGGGGGTGTCAGGACGTGGTGCCGGATTCTGAGTGCGAAACTTGACCTTTATCCGGTCCTTCACATCAATTTCAGGAGAGATATAGGTAGTAAGAGCCGTTTCGGCAGCCTTGACAAGCGACTTTACAAATGGATCAGTGGGCTTGTCGAATATTAGAGAGAAACTTACAGTATTGCCGTCGATACGCAGATCGTCCTCGACCATACCCAGTTCAACTATATTTTTCCCGTTTCCAGGATAACGTACATTGGTCAATGCGTCAAGAATCAGACGCGGATAAAGTGTCTCCATAATTAACGTTCAATCCAAATCTAAAAAGGTTACTAATGGTTTATTGCATGCCGTCCATGAGATCAGGCATCTGAAGCTCTCCACGCGAGAAGCTACGGTATGTATCCGGTTCAATATCATCGGTAGGTTCCTCCAGCACAGTGTCATGATCAAGATGCCATGCAATGTATTTTATCGTCAGACCACGGTCAAGCCATTGCTGCTCGTAAAATGTGCGAATACCGAGTATATCGTCAGCACCCTCCGGAGAGGCATAAAGATCGCATGTATCGGCAATGGTCGCAAATGAGTTTAACCTGACCATCAACCCCGTATATGTGTAAAGAAACGGGCTGTCGGTCTTGAGATGCACTATTCCTCCAGGCTTCATTATCTTGCGGTACAGTTCCATGAAGCGCGTGCCGGTAAGACGCTTGGTCACCTTCTTCATCTGCGGATCGGGGAACGTGATCCAGATCTCATCCACCTCTCCGGGAGCAAAGAAATAAGGTATCAACTCTATATTCGTACGCAGGAATGCGGCGTTTTCAATATTTCGGTCAGTGACCTGACGTGCCCCAGACCATATCCGCGCACCTTTTATATCTATTCCGATAAAATTCTTATCGGGGAAGCGCTCAGCAAGTCCGACGGTATATTCTCCTTTGCCGCAGCCAAGCTCCAGCACTATCGGATTGTCATTATGGAAATATTCGCTATGCCAGCGTCCGCGCATAGGGAATCCCTGTTCTTTAAGCACAGCGAACGGATACTGGAAAACGCACTTCATCTGTGCTACTTCTCCAAATTTCTTTAATTTGTTTTTTCCCATATCATCAATGGTAATTGATGGACTGACCTAAACCAGTAGATCAGTCATTATCTTGATAGAGTATAGGAGGCCACACTACCAGAGGCAAGTCTGACCATCACTATGCATATATTTCCCGGCCAGCCAGACGCATCCAATACTGCCTCAGCGCAATCCGGATTAGTATTAGCAAGCACAATGCCGTCAACCGTTACCACCTCGACCATAGCGATCGGCTCAGGTGCGGCAATGTTTAGCATGGTTCCATCAAAGCGCAGGACAATGCCTCCGCCATCCGGCATGACACCCGATAGCCCACTTGTTGCATTGTCGGTAATGTTGAACTCGCGCCATTGGTCAGCGGCCTTGAATCCATCGGCCATACCGGTGGCAGCACTAAGTGTCACCATCGGCTGATACACACCGTCCCATACATCTTCACCAAGGACCGGGACCGACTCCAACGAGCGTGCATCAATCTTCATCAAAGCGGTCATCCGCTCCATGCCGTGCGGGCCTATTGAATCGAGAGTGGATGGGAGAGTAATTTCGTTAGCCTGATTACCGGATAATGCATAAGCGCCTATCGTGCTGACACCATCACGCACAATTTCCGACAAATCAGCATCAGGCGCATCTGCAAGAGCAAGAGCGGGAATAGCAGCGACCGAAGCTGTGATATTGTGGAGATTACCACACCCCATAAACACTCCTTCACCTAAAGTATAGTTACCTTTCGATGGCAATGTTACCGCATATAATTCCCCACAGTCTTCAAATGCACCTGCCCCGACACAGCGTAACCGCGCCGCATCCGACAGATTCACTTCAGACAATGCGGAGCCGTGAAATGCATATTCACCGACCTTTTTCAGACCAGCTCCGCCAGACAGCCACGCCAAATTACGACAATCACCGAATGCATTGCGCCCGATCACAGCAGTCTTTGCCGGGATTTCGACCCCGGAAAGCAAGCTATGGGCAAATGCATATGGCGCAATCGAATCGAGCGACTGTGGCAACCCGATCTCCGTAATCGGAAGAGCAGCAAAAGCGGCCTCCCCTATTACAGCCACATCATCTGGTAAAACTACAGAAGTCAATGGCATGGCAGCGAACGCATATGGAT
>CANPDS010000293.1 GCA_947573015.1 uncultured Muribaculum sp. | reverse complement strand
AACACTCCGCAGCCCCCTATGCCCCCGACTTTCATGATCTGGGCAATCCTCTCGACAATATGCTGTTGTCTACCGGCAGGAGTGGTCGCCATCATCTTCAGCTCGCAGGTCAGCTCAAAATATTTCGCACGCGATTACGAGGGTGCCCGAAAGGCTTCTGAGCGCACCGAGATGTGGATTATAGCCTCAATCGTGCTCGGCATCATAGTCAACGCGCTCTATATGCCGCTCTCGCTGCTCATGCCCTCATGACGATGCGTTCCCTCTCTCTCAAAGTCATTGCCGTGCCGGTCATCATCGTGGCTGTTGCGGCGGTGTACTTTTTCGTTGACCCGTATGCTCCACGCGTTGCTCCATGGCGACTTCGCCGCCGCATGGCATGCCAACGCATTCATAATCTGTGCGGCACCCCTCCTCGTCCTCATGCTCTGCTCGGCAGCCCTGCGCGCCAGATACCCACGTCTCTACGCATGGCTGAACTCCCCGCTCATGATTGCGGCCATAACCCTCTCCCTCCTCCTCTGGACAGTCCTCCGCAACCTCCTCTAACCCACCCCACCACCCAAAATCTAAACCCTAAACCCTAAAACCTAAAGCCTAAAATCTAAAACCTAACACCTAAAACCTAACGCCTATGACTCCTCCCCTCTTCATAATCGGTTACATGGCCTGCGGCAAGACTACATTCGGCCGTGCGCTCGCCCGCGCCACAGGCCGGGAGTTCATAGACCTTGACTTCTACATCGAGCAACGCTTCCGCATGTCGATCAGCCGGATTTTCGCCGAGAAAGGCGAGGAGGAATTCCGCCGTATGGAGAGCGCCATGCTCCGCGAGGCGGGGGCGTTCGAGAATGTCATAGTGGCTTGCGGCGGAGGCACCCCCTGCTTCAACGGCAACATGGACTGGATGCTTGCCAACGGCACGACCCTCTTCCTTGAGGCATCGCCCGAGCGAATAGCCCAACGCCTCATAGCCAACAGTTCCCGCCGACCGCTGATGGCCGGCAAATCGCCCGAAGAAATCCGCGTCGCCATTGCCGAAGGACTCGCCGCGCGCCTTCCCCACTACACCCGCGCCGCCATCCGCTTCCCCGGCGACCAACTCGAAGACCGCCGCCAGATCACCACCACCATCACCAACTTCCTCACCACCCACAGTGAAGTCTTAGGCATTAGGCATTAGGCGTTAGGCGCGGCATACAGCGACTTTTGTAGGGTCGCGGCATGCCGCGGCCGTACAGATTTTAGGCTTCAGCCTTCAGACTTCAGGCTTCAGAATTTAAGTTACAGGATACTGTTTTAGGCACTACCGTCAAAGCACCCACCACTTAACAAAACGCACAAATTATTCTCCGTCCAACATCATTTTTCAATAAATTTCAGCAAAACAATAAAATATTTTAAAATTTATTTGCTTTTTAAAATTTATTAGCATATCTTTACGGCGTAAAAGATTTTTTATGTTTAACTTTAAAATCAAACAAGATGAAAAGGCTAATTATCCAACTGATTCTTGCTATCCTCATCCCAATGGCAGCAAACGCAAATGAACTGTGCAAAATGACAAGTACCTATGCCGATGCAACCTCCGGTGAAATTTCTTTCGAAGTGGAAGTGAAAGAAGCCGGCACGTATTTTCTGCAACTATGGCAATGCCCGGCAAAACTCAGTAACGGCCAACTTCAATCGTATACTATTGAAGTCGATGGTAAAAGACTTACCGACAGCATTTCCCCGCAGAAAACCGGATGGGGCTATCTCTTGTCCAGCAATCCTATCTCTGCCACCCAAGGGAAGCACAATATTTCGGTAAAATCATCTCTACCTGCCATCCCGAATGTTGAATTTGTAGAGTTAATATCTGCCAAATCGACAATAACGCGTAATAGCACATCACCAACCAAATATGACAACTACATAACTCTTATCGAAAGAAATGCCTCCTTGAAATTACCAGGAATCAGTTCGGGTGCAATAACCCAGCCGAAAGACACCGCGACCCTTATCACTGGTACCGATTTGTCAACAACGACACAGATTCCATACGACTACTATTACCGAAACATACCATGGTTCGGATATACGTTCTACACTACTGCATATTTCAAGGAAGGACAACAGATCACGTGCACTTCCTCCACAAGGGGGAATATCTCTCATTTTATGGAAATATTCAGTTCGACTGCACCCGAAAAACACTCATGGGTCAAGCTGTCCGATGATGACGGCATTGCACAGATATCAATCGCCATTCCGGCAAGCGGAATATATTATGTAAAGGTAAGACCGTTCAAAAATGGTTCGACAGGTTTATGCAATTTAAACATAAACGACATCATGTCTTATGAGAATGTCCCTATGTGCACCATGGGAGTTTCGGGTGATTTCAAATTTACTACCAAATCCTATAATATATTCACAGCTAATTCTGAAAGCGATCCTGTTTTATGGGTCAACATGGGAGGCACATATGACGGTTTTGTATATGCGTTTAATGATGACTATGAATCAAGCGGAGACTTCGATTGGAAGAAAAATGCAAGAATTAAAGATTTGTCTCCCTCCCGCATTAATAAAATCTTGGTATCCTCTGCCAGATCATTCGATCCCATTGGAAGAGGCGAACTTTACATAGGCTGCAAACCGTTCTATGTCAGCGCTAATAATTCTTTTATAAGCGGTACTGCTGTCAGCATAGATTTCCCATTCAAAAACTTGAAGTCTGACGATGCGCTCATCTCTGCACCCAGAACAGGCGTCTACAATTGCTTTGCTTGGACTGGAGGCATTTGTTCCGATCGGATTGTCCCCGACCGCCCCTCATCCCCATATTATGTTCCAGGCGGAACAGCTTTGGATGCGTATGACAATTATTATTATTCAGAAAGATATCCTGGATGTACACGCTATATACGGAGTTCACGAGTAGATGACGACTTAAACAGCGGTATCGATTTATGGGCAACCGGAGATGCTCCTACATACGTCTATACACATGCCTCCATAAACAAGACTTCTGATTCGAATTTACACGGATATGATTGGGAAAGTAAACTTGGTTCTGATTACAGAATATTCCATCCAAGGAACGCTTTAACATGCGACACATATGGACGGGTCGTACATCACTATGTCCCAATTGATGAAAATGGTGAAAAAATCAGTCTTGAAGAAGCGATTGCGAACGATGTAGCCATAATGGATAACCCTGTTTTGTCTGAGTATCAAGAACACTATATTTCGGCTGAAATATCTGCAATGA
>CANPDS010000292.1 GCA_947573015.1 uncultured Muribaculum sp. | reverse complement strand
CCCGGAGTGCGACGGCGGTTCATGAAGTCAAGGGCGGAGAGGAACGACTGATAGTCGGCGGGATAGTGGTCAATGATGAGGGAGCAATTGTTTACACCCTCCACAACATTGAGACGTGTGTCGACATGGGGTATCGTGGCAAATCGAGAGCGCAGTTGCGATGGATTTACATTCATAGCCAACAATGTGGCTATTGCGAGTGAAGCATTGTCGAGCGCGGCTTCTGTGGTGAATGGTATCGCTACTTCTCCACTGGTGTGCTGTGTCTTATATGTGACTGTTGTAGTGCCATTTGTCCTGTCTATTTCCGCTTTGATATTTACATCGGCTTCGGAGCCTTGTATGCGGCTAACAGTGATACGTCGTTCTCTTGGTACAGCCTCTGATGCTCTTTGTGTCAAGAGTGGATCATCTATGGAATGGACAAGCATTCGGCACTCAGAGAACAGACGTAGCTTCTCGTCGCATTTCTTGCTGCGCGATACAAAACCATCGGCATGTTCTACTCCGACATTTGTTATCACACCAATGGTTGGGGCAATCATGTCGCGTAGAGTTTCCATCTCTCCGCATTCCGATATTCCGGCTTCAAAAATCCCCAGTTCGGATTCGGGCTCTATCTCCCATAGTGATAGCGGCACTCCGATCTGGCTATTATAAGATCGTGGAGATCGTGCTATCCGTGTGTCTGGAGCCAGAAGATGATGCAGCCACTCTTTAATAGTGGTTTTGCCTCTACTACCGGTAATTCCTATCACTGTAAGATCAGGGAATTTCCTGCGGTGTAATTTTGCCACCTTTTGTAGTGCGAATCTCACATCTTTCACTACAAAAAAATTAGCGCCAATGTAGCATGCGTTTGCTGTGGCCGGACGGCGTGTGACTACAAAGTTGCGTACTCCTTTGCGGTAAAGGTCAGCGATATAGCGATGACCGTCGCCGGTAGCGGTGGTTAATGCAAAGAAAAGTGTATGCTCGGCGTATGTGAGCGACCGAGAGTCGGTAAGCAGTACGTCTATCTTATAATCGGGTGTTCAGTATGCCGGCTATATCTTGTGCTGTATATCGCATAGGTTGAGTCTACATAATATTGTGCAAAATTAGTCAAAATACACAACACACGTATCAGCATCCATATTGTTTATTTCACGTACTTGAGAAATTAATTTTTCGTCATATACATTCATTGCCCGAAAGCATAATGATGCTTTCGGGCGATGAATGTATATGGATTAAAGGTGTCAATGGTTTAATCATCATATTTCAAGAAGTTGCCTTGACGGTCGAACTTCATGTCAATGCCATTGGAAAGCTCGATTTCCCAACCGCTACGTGTGCGTTCGAGGCTTACTATATGCTGCCCTTTGTGTGATGAAGAAACGTATCTGGTAATACTTCCTTGAGATTGCCCTGACGGTCAAATGATATCTCGGTGCCATCGGTAAGGGTGACTTCATAATCATCCACTCTACCAAGAGTCTTATCGACCTTTATCAAGCTTACTCCTGCTTTGAAGTTTTTGCTGATAAGTTCTCGTGATACTGTTGGCAAAACTGATGCGTCGCGTGAATAATGGTCAGAAGCGGATGCCGTCGAGAAAGCTCCGGCCGCAATTATGGCCATGCCCATTAAAATTCTTCTTAGTTTCATAGCTATTATAATTGTTTATAATTATAACATTCTCAATCAACTAAAGTTCTAATTCTGATCAATATGCCATAGCGAAGTCATATCCCATTGAGGCTGTCAGGCTTAGTATGGTGATTACAGGTATTTGCTTATCTATATTTCACCTAAATCCATCAGGAAGTGTTCGGCATCGAGGGCTGCACGACAACCTGTTGCTGCTGCCACGATGGCTTGCTGATAGTGAGGATCGGCAACGTCGCCTGCTGCAAACACACCTTTTACACTTGTAGACTGGTCGTTGCCGGATAGTTTTATATAGCCTTGTTCATCCAGTTTGATCTGGTCGCGGTATATCTCGGTATTTGGCTTGTGGCCTATGGCAAGGAAGAAGCCGTCGATCGCAATGTCAAATTTGCGTTCCTGAGGGGTATCCTTGAATTCTACAAGATGTGCTCCCTCTACAAATTCTGCTCCGAATAGGCCAAGAGTCTGTGTGTTGAACAGGATTGTTATATTTTCTTTCTCCATCACACGCTTTTGCATCACTTTTGATGCGCGCAGATAGTCTTTTCGGACGATGAGATATACATTCTTGGCCAATCCGCTTAGATAATATGCTTCTTCGCATGCAGTATCTCCGCCACCTACAACGGCAACAGTACGTCCGCGATAGAAGAATCCATCGCATGTGGCGCATGCCGAGACTCCAAGACCGCCATATCGTTTTTCATCATCCAGACCGAGATAGCGCGCTGAGGCGCCTGTGGCGATTATAACGGTGTCGGCCACGATCTCGGTACCATCATCGGCTGTGGCATGAAACGGACGGTTGGATAAGTCGACTTTGCTTATTATGCCGGCACGGAGGTCGGCATCAAAACGAAGAGCCTGTCGGCGCAGATCCTCCATCAGTTGTGAGCCCATCACACCATCGGGATATCCGGGAAAGTTTTCTACTTCAGAGGTAGTGGTGAGTTGTCCTCCGGGTTGCAATCCTTCATATAGGATAGGGGAGAGATTGGCACGGCTTGCATATATTGCCGCAGTATATCCGGCAAGGCCGGATCCGATGATGAGACATTTTGTGGTATCGCTCATAATATTTCAGTCGTAAGAATATATAATTGAATTTATAATAATGTTGTTTGAGTTGATTTTAACGCAAATCAACCACAGTCACTCCGGGATAATCCCGCTTATTGAAAACAAAAGTTGATGCGGGATGGTTTGAGGTACGGTTTAAGCTGGTGATCTTAAGTGTGACGGATTGTCCTGAGTCGAGTGTGAGCACGATCTTTGATGGAAGATTGGTGCGTGAATCGATATCAATTACAGCTGTGCGGAATGCAAGATGTTGAGATGCTTTTGGTGTCAATCTGAGAGTATGGATACTGGCATTGTTGCTGAGATTATCACCATTGGATTTACCTGTGCCAATTCGTCAGGAAGAGGTTCTGATACGTTTACTTCTTTGGTGGAATTATCAAGCGACCACTGTGTGCGTCCGTCATACCATATCTTGGTTTGTGGAAGCGTAAGGAAGAACTTGTCACCTGACATTTTTAGCGAGCCGTTGACCGACTGGCCGTTCGCTGTCATTGTGAAGTTGGCGGTAATATTGCGCGATTTACCTAT
>CANPDS010000291.1 GCA_947573015.1 uncultured Muribaculum sp. | reverse complement strand
AATAAAGCATAGAAATGAAAAAACTGATTATCGCGTTTAGCATGATCGTTGCGATGCTCGCCGGATCGAATGTCCAGGCCCAGACTATTTTCGACACAGGGATGCCAGAGCATCTGTTCCAGGTTGGCGTGCGTGTTGGTTTCAATTCTTCGAACCTTACCAATAATTATAATAAGGTAATGGAGGGTGTAGAGTGGAGAGATAATCAATGGCGCAGCGGATTTAATGCCGGTGTGGTATTTGACATTAATTTCCGCAACTTCTTTGCCATCCAGCCTGGCGCTTTTATTGTAACCCGAAAGAATGATTATCATCTGCTTTACACAGAAGGTGGAGCTCTTGGTGCCATAAACGGCACTCAGAGCACAAATTATCTCCAGATACCGATTCTGGCGTCATTACGTTTCGGCGTGCCCCAGCTTGTGCAAGTGCATCTTGATTGTGGTCCGTATTTTGCATGGGGATGGGGCGGCAGCAATAAATTCAAGAGATATGACACTCAGAATGGAGAGGTCGTGATCAGCAATGAAAAGCAACCATATTTCGGCAGCTCTACCTACGCTTTGGCCGATCGTTACGATTACGGTCTGAAATCGGGTATCGGACTGCTTGCCATGCAGCATTTTTATGTCGGAGCGCACTACTCGTATGGATTCCGCAACATCATGAAGCGCCCAGGGCATAAGGGGCATAACAAGATGTGGACATTCTCGGTAGGATATAATTTTTAATATGTCGCTGATTTTAAACCTATTGCCAATTTAGAGGCTGATTTCAATTCGATTTTGAGCTTTTTAGGTCGCAATGAAGTTCCATCGTGACCGACGAAAGAGAATAAATCCACTGAAAGCGCAGTCCGAAAGGTCAAACTCAATGGTCAAGATCTGTTCTGGATTTAACTGTTTAAAATAAGTTTAAATCAGTTCATAGGTCCGAAGAAA
This sequence comes from uncultured Muribaculum sp., assembly GCA_947573015.1. Lineage (GTDB taxonomy): Bacteria > Bacteroidota > Bacteroidia > Bacteroidales > Muribaculaceae > Muribaculum. The sequence goes on along the minus strand of CANPDS010000291.1, from coordinate 2,340 downwards.
CGGACTATCGCGATATAAGCCATTAACACATATCCGTGAGGCGACGATACACATACGTCATCTCGCGGATATTTTTTTACTCATCTATAAAGGTGCTCAATATGGCGTTAAAAACCTATAAAATCCCCATTGATATATCTAAACTTCTTAAAATACACGTATGGTTTCGCTATGAATGATTAATTTTACACTCGTTGTGTCCGGATTCCGGACCCGATAAGACGTTTTTTGCAATAGACTGCAAATTCTTAGCAAATACTTTGTATCTTTGCAGTTTGAAAAATATTAATATATGAATAAGCGACTTGCTGCCTTATCACTTGCCGCGCTTTCAATCGTGCTTGGAGGCGTGGTTGTGTCGTGCAATAGCGACAATGATAGCGGTTACTACGACATCGACACGGGCTATACTCCTGAAACGATGTATTCAAGCACTGCGGTTACGGCCTTCAACCTGAAAGCTGATTCGAAAGTACTTGCCAATCTTGACTCCGTGTTTTTCACCATCGATCTTGAAGGACAGCGGATATTCAATGCCGATTCAATGCCGCTCGGCACTGATGTGCGTAAGCTCGTGCCGGTAATCGGCACCGACGGATCATCAAAAATCATGGTCAACTATACCGATACGCTCGGTGTGGCGCAAGAGATAGAATACAACAGCACCACCCCGGATACGATCTGTTTCACAGAGCCCGTAAAAGTGACTGTGACATCTCTCAACGAGACCTATTCCCGCTCTTATACCATCACTGTAAATGTGCACAAACAGCAGCCCGACTCACTCTGCTGGGGCGATGTGGCATACTCGAAGTTGCCCACCATCGCATCGGCGAAGGATGCAGTTACCGTGGAAAAAGCCGGAATGACATATTGCTATTCCACAAACGGCACTTCTTATCAGCGGGCATACACCACAGCCCCCGCCACAGTTGCTGCAGGCTGGACCACCGAAGCCGTTACGTTCGGCTTTACACCTCAACTGTCGACAATGACCGCTACCGACGGCGATTTTTATGTGCTTGCCGACAACGGCAACCTATGGCACTCTGCCGACGGATTGTCATGGCAGTCGACCGGACAGACCTGGACATGGATCTACGGTGGATATGAGGCCCGTGTGGTAGGAGTAGCCTCTGATGGAGCCGGAGCATATAAGCACGTCACCTATCCGCAGCCTCAAGGGTATGTGTCACGTGACCTCTCAGCCGACTTCCCGGTAGGAGGCACATCCCCAATGCTTACATTCACTTCACAGTGGAGCATGGCATCGCAAGGTATTATTGCCGGTGGACATGCAGCCGACGGCACTCTGTCAAGTGCAGTGTGGGGATACGATGGACAGCAGTGGAGCAAATTCTCCGACATGGCCGATGGTGCGGCTCTCGACAAGATGGTACTCTTCCCATACTTCACATTCCGCACAAACACAACCAACTGGACCGTTACCGAACAATCTACAATATTCGCAATGGGTGGCCGTGATGCAGCCGGCACTCTCTCCCGTATCGTGTATGTGTCGCGCGACCTTGGTGTCAACTGGCACAAGGCCGACAGTCTCATGCAGATGCCCGAGCAACTGGAATCGTTTGCCGGTGCACGCGCCATAGTGTCGCCAACAATCCTCCATGCACGCTCTGCCAATCTGGGTTGGAACCCAGTACGTTTGCCGGCAATCCCCGCCTGGTATCAGCTCGACGGCGCTTATGGCAGCCGTGCAGTGGCTCCAGTCACCGAATGGGAGTGCCCTTATATCTATATATATGGCGGCGAGGATACTTCAGGCAACTTGCGTGATATAGTATTGCGCGGTGTGATCAACCGGCTCACATATAAGCCCATACAGTAACCGAGATGAGTCTGCCGTCGATACCAAAAACCGTAGCGTACCACATTGGCATCATCCGTATGATGCAGCATCGTCGTGTCGCCGCTATGATGGCGATTGTGGTAATGCTCTCTATGTGCGCACATACGGCAAAGGCACAGGAGGCGGCTTATCGTTTTGAGCTTGGTCCGGCAATAGGATTAAGCGGTTATCTGGGCGATGCCAATACAAGCAGCCTGTATGCCCATCCTGGATTTGCCGGAGGAGCGGTGTTCCGCTATCTTGTCAGCACCCGTTGGAATATACGCGGCAACTTCACCATGGCTACCTTGAGTGGCAACAGTGCCGACATGACTAATGTGTTTCCCGGTGGTGCCACATACGATTTCTCATCTACAGTGTACGATCTGGGAGGACGCATTGACTTCAATTTCTTCAATTATGGAATTGGAGAGACATATCGCAAACTTCGCCGATGGACACCATACCTCACAGTGGGACTCGGTGTCACC
>CANPDS010000290.1 GCA_947573015.1 uncultured Muribaculum sp. | reverse complement strand
GAAAAATAGATTGCCGCCATTGTCTGGAATCACCACCCCCGGCGGCGAGTGCTCCGGTGGCTCTGAATTATACGAGTCATCAGAGTGCTCCGGTGGCTCCCGGCCAGCTTCCACTCCTCCTGAAAAATTTGCATTTACAAAAACCATCCCGTATCGCAGAATTGTTGTAACTTTGTACACTGTAACGATTCCCGGATGATTGAGCGAATTATAATTATCGACAGCGTGGATCCCGTAAACTTCTACGGGGTGAACAACTGCAACATGCAGTTGATACGCAATCTCTTCCCAAAGCTCCGCATGGCCGCACGCGGACAAGTTATCAAAGTGATCGGCGACGAAGAGGAGACAGCCTTATTCGAAAAGCGCATAAAAGAGCTTGAAGAATACTGCTCGCGCTACAACACACTCCCCGAAGATGTGATACTCGACATCATCAAAGGCCAATCGCCCAAGGAGATGCACCATGACGGAGTGATAATATTCGGCATAAACGGAAAGCCGATCGCCGCACGCAACCCCAACCAGCAGAAACTCGTCGACGCATTCCTCCACAACGACCTCACATTCGCCCTCGGCCCAGCCGGTACAGGCAAGACCTACATAGCCATCGCTTTGGCGGTGCGGGCACTCAAAAACCGCGAGGTGCGCAAAATCATCCTTTCACGCCCGGCTGTTGAAGCAGGCGAGAAACTCGGATTCCTACCGGGCGATATGAAAGACAAGATCGACCCATATCTACAGCCACTCTACGACGCTCTTGAAGACATGATTCCGGCGGTGAAACTTAAGGAATACATGGACAACAACGTGATACAGATAGCCCCGCTCGCATTCATGCGCGGCCGCACGCTCAACGACGCCGTGATAGTGCTCGACGAAGCTCAGAACACCACAACCCACCAGATAAAGATGTTCCTCACCCGACTGGGCATGAACGCCAAGATGATAATCACCGGCGACGTCACCCAGATCGACCTCCCGCGCTCGGTACGCTCAGGCCTGGTGCAGGCCCTCCATGTGCTCAAAGGCGTGGATGGGATCGGCATGGTTGAGTTCAGCAAAAAAGACATCGTGCGCCACCATCTGGTGCAACGCATAGTCGAGGCCTATCAGCGATTCGACGACGAAAGCAAGGCCGAAGCCGACAGCGGCGACAACGTATCATAACATACGGGCGCACCAAGTGCGCCCGCTACATCTCTGACGGAAAGACAAGTAAACTCCAATCATCACAATATAACAGCAATGGCACAGACTCTTACAAAGACCGATTTCAATTTTCCCGGTCAGAAAAGCGTTTACCACGGAAAAGTACGCGACGTCTACGACATCGACAACGACCTTATGGTAATGGTCGCCACCGACCGCATCTCGGCATTCGACGTGATCCTCCCCAAAGGAATCCCATTCAAGGGACAGGTGCTCAACCAGATTGCAGCCAAATTCCTCGATGCTACCGCCGACATCGTGCCCAACTGGAAGCTCGCCACTCCCGATCCCATGGTTACCGTGGGCCTCAAGTGCGAAGGATTCCGAGTGGAGATGATCATACGCGGCTACCTCACCGGAAGCGCATGGCGTGAATACCAGGCTGGTTGCCGCGAGCTATGCGGAGTAAAGCTCCCCGACGGCATGAAGGAGAATGAGAAGTTCCCCGAACCCATCATCACCCCCACCACAAAGGCCGAGGCCGGACATGACGAAAACATCTCACGCGAAGAGATCATAGCCCATGGCATTGTCGACAAGGATGACTACGAGCAGATGGAACGCTACACACGCGAGCTCTTCAAGCGCGGCTCTGAGATCGCAGCAAAGCATGGCCTGATCCTCGTTGACACCAAGTACGAGTTTGGCAAGCGCGACGGCAAGGTATACCTCATCGACGAGATCCATACCCCCGACTCATCACGCTATTTCTACGCCGACGGCTACGAAGAGCGCTTCGCCAAGGGCGAACCACAGCGTCAGCTCTCAAAGGAATTCGTGCGCCAGTGGCTGATCGAAAACGGATTCATGGGCAAGGAAGGTCAGCAAGTACCTGAGATGACCGACGCATACTGCGACTCAGTAAGCGACCGCTACATCGAGCTTTACGAGCACATAACCGGCGAGAAATTCGCCCGCGAGGAAGCCGCCGACATCGCCGGCCGCATCAACACTGCCGTAACCGATTGGCTCAACGCCCGCAAATAACCACTCTGCAGGGGCGCACTTTGGTGCGTCAGAAGCAAGCCCGGAACTCTCCTGCTCCTCTTAGCTTCTGGATTTCGGAGCACTCCGAACACTCCGAGCGCTCTTAGCACTGTCAAGATGCGTCCCTGCAGGATAATTATCTTTCTTAGAGTATGGATGTAAAGGCCGAGCGCGTGAATCCCTACCATGGCGACACGCGACGCAAGACCGAGCAGGTGCGCGACATGTTCGACTCGATAGCACCAGCCTACGACTTCATGAACCGCATGATGACCTTCGGCATCGACCGGCTATGGCGACGCAAGGCCGTGCGCATGATAGCCCGCTATCCACATGCCGACATTCTTGATGTGGCCACCGGCACAGGCGACCTTGCCCTGCTACTTGGCCACCGGCTCCATCCGCGCACAATCACCGGTATTGACCTTAGCGAAGGGATGCTGGAGGTAGCACGCCGCAAAGCTGCAGCCGACAGCGATGCCTCAGGTGCGGCAATCACATTCCGCACTGCCGACTGCATGTCGCTGCCAATGCCCGACTCATCGTTCGATCTGGTGACAGCAGCCTACGGCGTGCGCAACTTCGAGCATCTGCTTCAGGGCTACCGCGAGATGTACCGTGTGCTACGCCCCGGAGGCACACTTTGTGTCATCGAACTGTCAACACCCACCTCCCCCTTGGTCAAGCCATTCTACAAGCTCTACACCCGTCATATCATCCCACTCGCAGGACGCCTCGTGAGCCACGATGTGCGCGCCTACAGCTATCTGCCGGAGAGCATCGCCGCAGTGCCGCAAGGCAACGCTATGCTCTCGCTGATGCGTGAAGCCGGATTCACATCCGCGGCACACCATCCCCTCACATTCGGTGCATGTACCATCTACATAGCCCGGAAATAACACTAAATCAAACAAATGCAACTCACACAGCTAACAGCCATATCCCCCATCGACGGACGCTACCGCAGCAAGTGCGAGCGACTCGATCAGTATTTCTCAGAATACGCCCTCATCCGCTACCGAGTGCGCGTGGAGGTAGAATATTTCATAGCCCTGTGCGAAATACCCCTGCCTCAGCTCGCCGGAG
>CANPDS010000289.1 GCA_947573015.1 uncultured Muribaculum sp. | reverse complement strand
TACGTAGCAGACGGTTTGTTATTCAGCAGATGTATTAAGAATGTCGAGCAATGCGTCACGTGAGTTTATTCGGATCTCCTGGGTGTCGTAATCAATTATGCCACGCTGCTTCATTCCGTCGAGTGTGGCGATGAATGATGTGCGTTGCACACCGAACAAGGCGTAAAGATCACGTGCGCGGCATGTAAGTGATATGTCTTCTCCACCTCTTTGTGTCAGCGATATGATCCAGAATGCGATACGTTCCTCGAGTGACCCTGATGTGATGGATAGGATTCCCTCGACAGCTTTCTGAGCGTTCATGGATAGTGTATTGAGGAAGTTGTACATGAAGATTTCATTTGTGTTGAGTATCTTCATATAGTCGTTCTTGGATATTTGCAGCAGACCGGTCAGTTCAAGCGCGACTACTGTATTCGGATAAAATGGCGCTTTGCCAAATAGAAATTCCGGCGCAATCACACTCGGCGCTTTCAAGGTCTGTGACACCTTGAATCGTCCGTCGGAGTTGGCGATGGTGGAACGCACACTTCCGCTTATTACAAATTTGATGTGTGTGCACGGATCATTGGCGTTTATCATCACGCTCCCTTCAGTATATTTAAGGAAGTGGAATTTCGCTTTTTCCACAATCTCCGAGATTTTTTCATGGCTGACGCCTTTGAATAGGGGAAGTCCCATCAGTATTTCATACATGCTGTCCATATTACACCATTAATTATATAATATTAACACCTGTGAAGACTAAAAGTTGGAGTGCTGCATATCCTGCTTATATTTTTGTTGTGGAGCGTGCTTTAAAATAGAGTTGCATGGAGTTGATTGTGTTTTGCCATGCTACATATGCTGCCGGCCCGACCGATGCAATAGGGTTAAGGTAGGTCAATGCAAGCCAGATTGCAAGTACTGTGTTTTTTTGTCCCAGCCCTTGTGCGCCTGATATCTTGTCGCCATACTTTCTGCCGACTCTCCTTCCGATGTAAAATTGGGCGCAGCATACTATCAAGGATACAATGGCTATGCATATCATCTCCGGAATCCTGTCGGAAGGCTCCTTCATAATAAAACTTACTGCATTGCCTACCACAATGATCAGCGCTACGGCCCATAGATAGAAAGATAGCGACTGGCGGTTGGCAATAAACTTATGAACACGCGGAGTCCATGCCCTCATCATGAATGCGAGTGCCAATGGCGCAAGAATTAGAGGTAGTACACGCATGCTGATTGTGACAGTTGAGTCGAGGAACGACATGTCTGAATGTGCACCTATTATTGTAAGAAGCGCAGGGGCGAGTATTGCAACGCTAATGTTGCTTATGAGGGAATATGTGGCCAATAAGGTTATTGAGCCGCCAAGCATTCCTGTAATTACAGGTGCCGCGGTGGCGGTTGGACAGAACACGCAGATAAATGCTCCTTGGGCTATGTCGGAGTTGAAAGGGGCTATCGCCATATATGCCGCTACGGCTCCGAAAATTTGTATGAACAGTAATATCCATATGAAGCGTCCTATGTGAAATTCTTCCGGTCGGATGCGGCAGAATGTCACAAGAAGCATTATGAATATCAAGTAGGGCGATAGAAAGGCCACGAGATGTATGCTGTCATGGAATAGTACACCGATCAGCATTGCGATCGGAAGCATCCAGGGTTTTATCGCTTGTCTGAATTTAGCAATGTTCATTTTTTATAAGATTTATATACTTCTCGGAGATGTCTGTCGTTGCCTCGAAAAGTGTATACAAAGGTAATGTTTTTTTGCTATAGACTTGCTCTAAAATTTTTATGGGCATATGATTGTGGCTATATGTGTCTGATGTGTTTCTGGCCACGCTGACGATATGGGTAGAAGGTCGTTGTGATTTTTTTGAATGTGTGCGTATTGAAATCTCTATCTTGTACTTGTTTTCCTCTTGTAATCATAGGTAAAATTCTAAGTTATTAATCTATGTATTTGTAGTATTAATGCTCTAATAATCAGTAGATATTATCTATATTTTAAATGCATTTAAATTGTATTTACATACTGCTGTGAAAAATATTAGTTAAAAGATAATTTACTTTGTATTGTCAAAACGAATTCATGACGAATTCATCTGGAATAGAATAATATTTATTTTAGGGTTAGTATAGATTGTTAGAATCAATTAATGCGACGAATGTAAGTAGTGCATAAAAGTAAATGTGTTTCATGTTAGGTTTGGAAGCCTTTAATAAGGCAACAATAACGGCCATTTCGTGAGAAACGGCCGTTATTGTTGTTGTGTGGTGCCAAATAATTTGTCTCAACACATTATACGTGTTATCTTTGCGTACAAACTCAGAAACACATGTCGATACAAAAAACTATCTCAACTCTAATCTTGATTATTATCAGTGTGCTGCTCCTGTCGGGCGCTTCGTGTGGAAGACGCGTTGGCGATGACCGTATGCAGCAGGCTTTAAAAAACTTGGACATATCGCTTGGCGAACGAGATAAGATAATAAAAGCTCGTGGTAAAGAGATTGATTTGTTGAAAGATAGTCTGAAAATAGCAAAAGAATACCATGAACGTGTTGTGATATATGACAGGATCTATGATCTTATGAGGCATTTTAATATAGATTCTACACTTTGCTATTACAATAAAGCGCGTGAAGAGGCTAAGGCGCATGGCGACGCTGAGCGTGACCGGTATTGCGAGTTGCGCACGATGGAGCTTCTGCCGCTTAAAACGTTTATTCATGAGGGAATCACCATAATGGATACAACTGATGTGTCGGCTTTATCGGTAAAAAACCGTATCGAATATTATAAAGGCGCTTATCGTATATGTATGTATCTTACATCTATTTATTCCCCATATTATACTCCATCTGCTGTGAATTTCAAATATTTAAATAGGATTGATGTATATTGCGATTCGTTGCTTTCTATGATGTCTCCACGGGATAAGGGGTATAATCTTTATCGTGGTGCTTCATATATGGTTAGGAATAATCTTTCGTTAGGTATTGCAACTTTATTGGAAGAACTTAATACGTTGGATGTGATGGACCCAATGTATAATGATGTTGTGTCAATGTTGATGTTGACATATTTCTTGCGTGGACGTTACGATGATTGGGCGTATTGTGTTGCTCTGGGAGCTCGGGCTGAAAATGAACAGGCGATACTTGATGGGGAGCTTTTGCGACAACTTGGACGTTGGGTTTATAATAAAGGAGATGCGGCTACGGCTTACGATTATATGGTTATTGCTGAAGATAACTGGGCAAAAAGTGGCGCTGTGGTACGTAATGTGCATGTCC
>CANPDS010000288.1 GCA_947573015.1 uncultured Muribaculum sp. | reverse complement strand
TCAGTAGCCATGGGAAGAAGCCTATCATCAAGATAGAACGGCCTGAGGCAATGCCGACATTCGATTATTCAATCAATGCAGGGCGTGGTGCCGTTACTATCGCCGGTGGCTCCGGATGGGCAATGACCAAGGCTATAGATGAACTGATAGGACGGATGACGCGACAAAAATCCGTACCGGCATTCCGCACAGAAGGTAGTGTGGAGGGGATGGTGCTGTTTGAACGTGCCGAAGGGTCGAATCTGCGCATCCTTGACGATAATATCTGGGATTATTCCGGCGATACGTTGCCACAGGCATGGAAGGATGCGGGCATCGATTGCAGGGACGCGGCCCGTGCACCCAAATTCGCCCAGTTGGTCAGGGCATATATGCCTGATGTGCTCACATTGCAGGAATACAGCAAGCACATGGATGCAGAATTTATGCCGCTGATTGCAAAATACGGCTATCGCAATGCCTGCGATTCAGAGGGTGATATGCGGAATCAGACTCCGGTCATGTACAATGACTCCACAGTGGAATTATTGGAGGTAAACTATAATCTGTATAGGCCCAAACAATGGAGCAACCATGATTCTAAATCGTTTACATCGGCAGTGTTCCGACATAAGGATACCGGTAAGAAATTTGCCGTTATCAACACGCATCTCTGGTGGAAAAGTGATAAGGCACAGCCTGGGAGCACCCAAGCCCGTGCGGCACAGGTCAGACTTATGTTGGCCGAGACGGAAATGTTGAAGGCCAAACACGATTGTCCGATTTTCGTGACAGGTGACATGAACTGTACGGAATCAAGTGTGCCGATGCAGCAATTCCTTACTTCGGGATATATGCCATGCTATAAAGCCGCCACTGTGTATGGCAATACTGATAATGGACATCATAAATGCGGTCCTGGCACGGTCGGTACCCGCGACAGCCATAGACAGGATATGGATCGCGAGTCGGCTGCGATTGATCATTGTCTGATATACAATGGTGCTGGGGTGGAAATTAAGGTTTTTGATTGCATTCAGGAATATTTTACTGTGACCCTCACCGACCATTATCCCAATTTGATCGATGTACGTTTATAGACCGTTCAGTAGAAAATAAATGTTCGCGAATAACCTAACTCATTCATTCCGTGTTTTACAGATTTTAGTTAACTTCGCGTAAATTAGCAAATTCACATTTCTCACATTGCAAACCAATTAAATATGTCAGACAATAACTCTACGCGAAGCCTCGATGAGATAGAGGCTGCCGCGGTCGACAACGGGCCTGCGGGACTGCCTGAAAATGCATTTCGCGAACTCGCTGCCGACGAAACTTATTCACCCGTGATGCATCCAGCCCACGACTATCCGGAGGTGACGCCATATTCAGTGGTGATGGGCTTGATACTCGCCGTGATCTTTTCAGCTGCTGCCGCTTATCTGGGACTGCGTGTCGGTCAGGTGTTTGAGGCTGCCATTCCTATAGCTATCATCGCCGTAGGTGTAAGTGGCGCTCTTAACAAACGCAATGCGCTCGGGCAAAATGTCATAATACAGTCGATCGGAGCCTGCTCAGGAGTGATTGTGGCAGGAGCCATCTTCACTCTGCCCGCACTCTATATCCTTCAGGCGAAATATCCTGAGATTACAGTTAATTTCCTCGAGATATTCTGCTCGTCGTTGCTTGGTGGCATTCTCGGTATCCTATTTTTTATTCCTTTCAGAAAATATTTTGTAAAGGATATGCATGGCAAATATCCTTTCCCTGAAGCTACAGCTACCACTCAGGTGCTGATATCGGGAGAGGGCAAGAGCGCCGACGGAGGCTCTCAGGCGAAAACCCTTGTGATAGCGTCGCTGATCGGTGGTATCTATGACTATTTGCTTGCCACATTCGGATGGTGGGCTGAAAACGTCACCTCCATAGCATCGGCATGGGGCACTGCACTTGCTGAGAAGACAAAGCTTGTGTTTAGTGTCAATACCGGAGCCGCGCTTCTTGGTTTGGGATATATCATCGGTATCCGTTATGCATTTATCATATGTGCCGGTTCATTCTTTGTATGGTGGGTGCTCATACCGCTTATCGGCACTTATGGTGCCCCTGAAATCGCATCGTTGGCTCCGGGGGCTATCTTCAGCGACTACGCCCGCCTGATCGGCATCGGCGGTATTGCCATGGCCGGTGTGCTCGGTATCATCAAATCATGGGGTATTATTGTGCAGGCTGTAGGTCTTGCCGGACGTGAATTGAAAGGCAAGAGCGCCGGAGTCAAGGAGGTTCGCTGGCAGACAGACATATCGATGAAAGCTATCGTATATATGACTGCCATAGCCCTTATCGCTGTGCTGCTTTTCTTCTGGTTTGGAGTGATCCACTCTTTGTGGCAGGCTTTGGTGGCATGGGTAGTTGTGGCTGTGATTGCATTCCTTTTCACCACAGTGGCAGCAAATGCAATCGCTATTGTTGGGAGCAATCCTGTTTCGGGAATGACGTTGATGACACTGATCATCGCTTCTGCCATATTTGTCGGTGTGGGTCTCAGCGGTACGTCGGGTATCGTGGCATCCATGGTGATCGGAGGTGTTGTGTGCACAGCGCTATCTATGGCCGGTGGGTTTGTGACAGACTTGAAGATCGGCTATTGGCTCGGCTCGACTCCGCGTAAACAGGAGACATGGAAATTTCTCGGAACTCTCGTGTCTGCCGCAACTGTAGGCGGTGTGATACTGGTGCTCAACAAGGTATATGACTTCTCAAACCCTGATATAATTGCTGCTCCGCAGGCCAATGCCATGGCCCGTGTGATCGAACCGCTCATGATGGGTGGTGATACACCGTGGATACTTTATATGGCAGGTGCGGTTCTCGCTCTCATACTCAATTGGCTCGGTGTCCCTGCGCTTGCATTCTGCCTCGGTATGTTTATCCCGTTGCAGTTGAACACTCCGCTCCTCGTTGGCGGTGCCATAGCATGGTGGGTAGGTTCGCGCTCCAAGGACGAAGGTCTCAATGCCGCACGCCGCGACCGTGGCACATTGCTTGCTTCCGGTCTGATCGCCGGTGGCGCGCTATTCGGTGTGTTTGCCGCACTAACCCGTTTCTGTGGATTTGAATACACCAATCCCCTATCTGCTTCGACCACACAGACTCTCGGAATCGTGTTCTATGTTCTCCTGATGATTTATTTTACATGGGATTCAATGCGTGCCAAAAAGGCATAAGTCATGAGCGCTGATTTAACTTATTAACAGAAAATAATTTAGAATAAGTAAGTCTTGAAAATTATTTTATACTATCCGGGTGGATAATTTCAGATGAT
>CANPDS010000287.1 GCA_947573015.1 uncultured Muribaculum sp. | reverse complement strand
TTCAGGAATTACTTGTATCATCACGGGGAGAAAGCGCGGCGCTTTCTCCCTGGTTTTGTTTTGTGTACGCGCCAAGGTGCGTACCGGTGCTGCTTAAGTTTTTGTTTTTTGCGGGCTGACGCACCAAGGTGAGTCCCTACGTTATTGGCGTTTGTAAGGCGTCCTTGGCTGGGGCGCGCGATGGAAGTCCAGGCCCTCTGAATCGTTCGGAAAATTTTGCTTTTATTGGTGGGTGTGGAGGTATTTGGCCGTGAGGAACGCTATGATCGGGCGTCGTATTGAGCCGTGTGGTTACTGAACTGCGTCGTGGCGCTGCCTGACGCAGTTTCGCTTCGGCGCGTTCCATTCGGGCTTTCGGTTTGTCTTTAATTTCGTGAACATCAGGCTTTTCCTGCTCTTTGGCGGTGGCAGCCGGTGCTGTCTCCTCTGCCTCACGCTTTTTGCGTTCTGCTTCCTCGCGGCGTGTTCTTCTACGCTCACGGGCACGCTCATTGCGAGCTTTGCGACGGTCGATCTCAGCCTTCATCAGCACCCATGCACATTCAAAATCCGTTTCGATAAACTCACCGTCAATATCCTCTCCGGTCTCAATATATTTGCGCACAAGGTGTTCTACGCCGGGGGCATACAGTTCGTGGCTGCGTTTAATAGCCTCGTGCCACTTCTCATTAAATTTATACTTAGGTGTTTTCATAATAATAAAGAAAAAAGATGTATTGATTGCACTGCAAATATACAATATTATTCTTTGATTATCCAAATTTATGTTGTTAAAATTCATCGATGCCAATGGACCGTAGCTTGTTTTCTTATATTAAACACCCTCGATACACCCTCTTAGTAATTCTGAAAATGCACCGCCGGAATTTTCACATTTATTTTTACAAGCTCTTGGGAATATTTTGTCGGTTTGGCCGATAGTTTGTAAATTTGCGTTGCGACATTACGTAAATCCCCTAACTGAAATAACCGGTGATTCTCACATTTGCTGTAAATCAAAATATTTCTGTGATTCTGTCATCGTTGGCATTGCTGTCGGCGGTGATTTTGCTTGTATTGTGGTTATGCCGGTTGCGTATGTTGCGCCGTGCATTATGTAAAAAAACTGATTCAGGATCTGGTAAGCCACCTGTGTCGGTGGTGATCTATACCTATGCCAATTGCAAAGGGCTTCAGGAGACTTTAGACAAAGTGCGTGCGCAGAAATATGATGGTCCGATGGAGATTATCGTGGTCAATGATGGCAAGGATCATGCTGTGGATGACTTACTCACCATAGCAGAGACCACCGAGCCACGGTTGAGAAGCACATTCACACCCCACGACACCCGTAATATCTCTCGCAAGAAACTCGCCCTCACCCTTGGCATAAAGGCCACGCGGCATCCTGTAGTGGTGCTTCTTACCTCCGAGAGCCGCCCTGCCGGAGAGGAATGGCTGTCGGCCATGGCTGCACCTTTTGCCGATGAGGCGATAGATCTGGTGCTCGGCTATGCCGCCCCTTCCCGTTCTGATATCGATGGTGGCATTTTGGGCCGAGGATTGCGCCATGACATGCTGCTTGACGATATAATATGGCTTTCCGATGCAGAGTCGGGGAATACATGGCGTGGCGACGGCGATAATATGGCCATACGGCGCAGGATGTTTTTCGACAATATGGGTTATGGCAATTCGCTCAATCTGCAATATGGCGATGACGACGTGTTTGTGTCAGATACTGCCACAGCCGGCAATTCTGCCGTTGTGCTTTCGCCGCAGGCGCATGTCGCTACTGAAGCTCCCGGTGATACACCGCGCTTTTACCGCAACAAGCGCGAGCGTCACGACCTCATGGCATCGTATTGCTCACGACGCCCGCGATGGCGCGTAGCTATGCTCGACATGCTCCCGTGGTGCTGGCTTATTGCCTCATTGGGAGCGTGTGTCGCTGCTATGTGGGGGCTTTCCGATGCGTTTTCTGCTTCCGCACGCATATTCACATTATCTATTCTGGGCACGGTGCTGCTTTCAGCTGCTGTGCTATGGATATGGCTCGGAGTGGCGTTCAATCGAGTGAGTACGCATCTTACCGGATGTCCCTTGAGGTGGACTGTAGCCGCAGCGTTGCTCTCTCATCCGTTGCGCCATATGAGATGGCGTCCGCGCAAGGCCCCACGCTCGTGGCAGCAACCATGCTGACAGTCAGCATTGCAGGGCAATCTGTAGCAAATAGCGCAGAAATTTATTAACTTTGTACAAAATCTCTTAAGTGGACTATGTTGATCAAGATTCATAAGCATTTTCTTCCGGTGATTGTATCAGTTGTTATGGCATTATCGGCCGTTGCGCAGACGACGGTGGTGTCGGATCCTTATGGCGAACGTTATCCCGACCGTAAGCTTCTTGAACTGCTGGAGGATGAGGAATCGACATTTACCGAGGAGGATCTTGATGAAAATGGAGAGCTGATGAGCGCATTCGGCGACATGTGGGCCGACACTCTCGACACATCGATGGATGTAGAGCCTTTGCGCTTTCTGCCCGTGGCTCCGCTACCTGACATATTGTTTCTTCCGATGGTCTACGATGAGTTCATGCATCTTGACTCCATCGCTCCGTTCGATCCCGAGCCATGGGTCGAGGCTCCGTATGCCGATCTCGATTGGATCAAGATAGAGAGCAACCGTTCGCGCCGTTACCGCGAGATAAAGCAGCGCTATATGCTCGACAATATCGAGGATGTGCGCTACAATATCTACACCATGCCTAAGCCACCGAAAAAATATACGGCTACTGTAGATCCATCGACTGAGTCAATAACCGTAAAAGAGATCATATCCGATAAGAAATTGGCGCTTGCCGCCGATGCAGGCAAGCCTGAGGTGGCGCATAAAAACTGGCTGCATACGGTCAATGCCAATCTACAGTTCTCGCAGGCCTATATAAGTCCCAACTGGTATCAGGGTGGCAACAACAATGTAAACGGCATCGGCTCGTTCAAGTGGAATGTGAAGCTTAATCAGAAATTCTATCCTAAATTTATTGTCGAGGCCACCACGGAGTATAAGGTCGGTATCGCAAGTGCACCGCAGGACACTATCCATGCCTACAATATCACTCAGGATCAGTTCCAGTTCAACGGTACACTTGGTCTGCGTGCGTTCGACAAGTGGTACTATTCAGTCTCGACACAGTTCAAGACCCAGCTGCTCAACAACTACAAACCTAACACGCGAGAACTGAAGGCTGCTTTCATGACTCCCGGCGAGCTCAACCTTGGTGTCGGTATGACGTATAACTATAAGAATCCGAAACGCAAGTTCACCC
>CANPDS010000286.1 GCA_947573015.1 uncultured Muribaculum sp. | reverse complement strand
TACTCGACGCGCTTGAAAAAGAAGGATTGGCCGACAACACAATCGTAATCCTATTCGGCGACCACGGATACCATCTCGGCGACCACGGTATGTGGAACAAGATATCCGATTTCGAAAACGCCACTCGCGTACCACTTATCGTCTCAGCCCCGGGTATGAAAAAAGGAGCGAACTCAAAGTCCGTTGTGGAATTTCTCGACATATTCCCCACTATATGTGAGCTTACAGGCACTCCTCACCCACAGCAACTCGATGGTAAGAGCCTCGTGCCAGTGCTGAAAAACTCCAAGGCCAAGACTAAGGACTACGCCATCAGCCAATTCTCTCGCAGCTGCACCGAGAACTACACAATCTCATCTGACACCGACCTCAAAGGCAAAGCCAAAGAACTGGAGGATGATATCAGCGGATACTCTCTGCGCGATTCGCGATATCGTCTTGTCGAGTGGACAAAGGGATTCAAGACATATCAGCCGTTCGACGAATCCAAGGTGATCGCCTACGAACTCTACGACTACGACAAGGATCCCGAAGAGCGCCACAACCTCGCCAACGATCCTGCCTACGCATCAGTTGTCAAAAATCTGACTAAGAAGCTCCACGCCTACTACGCAAAGAGCTACTCGTCTCCAATGAGCGCGCCCATCGCACGCACGGCAGCAGCTGAATGATAGACGTCAGATAAACAACGACAGATCTTAGACAAAACCACTCACCGAGGATTGTACATCCTCAACCATCAACCAATCCGCACTCCGGCGATATAATCACGATATCGCCGGAGTGCTTTTTCTTTCTCACACAAAACAACAACGGGAAAGCAACCCATCCCGGCTTACTTTCCCGTAATTTTAATCTTATGAAAAAATTTAATTTCTGAAAATCAGCTCATCATCCTTCACATCGATGATGATAGGATGCTCTCTATCAACCTTCTGAGCAAGTATATCTTTCGACAGACGATTAAGCACCATACGCTGTAGCACCCTCTTGACAGGACGTGCGCCAAACTCTGGATTGTAACCCTCCTTGGCAAGATAGCTCAACGCAGCAGGTGTCACTTCAAGTGTCACCCCGTTGGTGGCAAGCATCTTCTTTATAGAGTTGACCTGAATACCGACGATCTCCTCGATCTCACGCTCATTGAGCGGTGTAAACATGATGATCTCATCGATACGGTTGAGGAATTCCGGACGAACAGTACCCTTAAGCATCTCAAGCACCTGCTCCTTGGTCTTCTCTACCACCTCATCATGGTTATCATCCGTGATGCCTGCGAAATTCTCGCGTATCACGTTAGAGCCCATGTTGGATGTCATGATGATGATCGTGTTCTTAAAGTTGACCATACGTCCCTTATTGTCGGTCAGACGTCCGTCATCAAGCACCTGAAGCAATATGTTGAACACATCAGGATGGGCTTTCTCGATCTCGTCGAACAGCACCACGGAGTAGGGCTTACGGCGCACAGCCTCAGTAAGCTGGCCACCCTCATCATATCCTACATATCCCGGAGGCGCTCCTACAAGCCGGCTCACCGTATGTTTCTCCTGATATTCGCTCATGTCGATACGCGTCATCATATTCTCATCATCGAATAGATATTCGGCAAGAGCCTTGGCAAGTTCAGTCTTGCCCACACCAGTGGTACCGAGGAAAATAAACGAACCAATAGGTCGGCGGGGATCATTAAGCCCGGCACGGCTGCGGCGTACGGCATCGGCAATAGCTGTGATAGCCTCATTTTGGCCAACTACGCGGCGATGAAGTTCCTCCTCCAGATGAAGCAGCTTTTCCTGCTCCGAACGCGCCATCTTAGTGACCGGGATACCGGTCCAGCGCGAAACGACATCGGCAATATCGTCGGAATCGACCTCCTCTTTTATAAGAGATTTATCACCCTGCATAGCAGTAAGTTGCTCCTGTACAGTAGCATTCTCCTGCTCCTTCTGCTGTATCTTAGAGTAACGTATCTCCGCTACCTTTGCATAGTCGCCCTCACGCTCGGCACGGTCGGCCTCAAATTTCAGTTGCTCGATATCGATCTTATTCTGCTGAATACGGTTGATAAGATCCTTCTGTGCCTCCCATTTGGCCTTGAACTCCTTCTCCGTATCGCGCAGGTCGGCCAATTCCTTCTCTATGGTCTTCACCTTTTCCTTATCGCCATCACGCTTGATCGCTTCACGCTCTATCTCAAGCTGAGCTATCTTGCGAGTGATCTCGTCGAGAGCCTGAGGCACACTGTCACGCTCAAGACGCAACTTAGAAGCCGCCTCATCAATAAGGTCAATGGCCTTGTCGGGAAGAAAACGATCGGTGATATAACGCTCCGAGAGTTGCACGGCGGCGATAATCGCCTCGTCACGGATACGCACCTGATGGTGGTTCTCGTAGCGCTCCTTCAACCCTCGCAATATGGAGATAGCGCTCATCTCGTCAGGCTCGTTCACCATTACCTTCTGGAAACGGCGTTCAAGAGCCTTGTCCTTTTCAAAATATTTCTGATACTCGTCAAGTGTAGTGGCACCGATACTCCGCAACTCTCCACGGGCAAGTGCAGGCTTCAGTATATTGGCAGCGTCCATCGCTCCCTCACCCTTACCGGCACCGACCAGAGTGTGTATCTCGTCGATAAAGAGTATGATATCGCCGTCGGCCTGTGTCACTTCATTGACAATAGCCTTCAAACGTTCCTCAAATTCACCCTTATATTTGGCGCCTGCCACAAGCGCACCCATATCAAGCGAATAGATCTGCTTGTCCTTAAGATTCTCCGGTACGTCGCCACGCACTATACGGTGGGCCAGACCCTCCGCAATAGCAGTCTTGCCGGTTCCGGGTTCTCCGATAAGCATCGGGTTGTTTTTGGTACGGCGACTCAGTATCTGGAGCACTCGGCGTATCTCGTCATCACGGCCGATCACCGGATCGAGTTTACCGGAACGTGCGCGCTCATTGAGGTTGATGGCATACTTGCTCAAGGCATTGTATGTGTCTTCGGCGCTTTGGTCGGTTGCCTTCTTGCCCTTGCGAAGCTCCTCGATTGCCGCAGTCATCTCATGCTCGGTAAGGCCGGCGTCCTTCAATATCTGCGACGCGCTGCTCTTAACCATAAATATCGCGAGCAATATCGCCTCGATAGTGACATACTGATCGCCCTGTTTTTTAGCTATGTCAAGTGCTTTTTGGAGAACATCATTGGAGGTTCGGCTTAGATAAGGCTCTCCTCCCGACACCTTAGGCTCACTATCGATGGCCCTGTCGATCGACATCGCTACCTGCTGCGAGTTGGCTCCAACCTTCTGAAAAATGAAGGTAAGCA
>CANPDS010000285.1 GCA_947573015.1 uncultured Muribaculum sp. | reverse complement strand
CGGCTAACGTGATGCCGGCGCGCTTGATAGCTGTGTCGACTACGGGAACTATGTTCTGCTGATGGGCGCGCGATGCGAGTTCTGGAACTACGCCGCCGTACTCCTCATGGACTTTTTGGCTGGCAATGACATTGCTCATGAGCAGGCCGTCGCGAATTACGGCGGCTGATGTGTCATCGCACGATGATTCGATGCCAAGTATGATTGTAGACATATTAGACTTTTTTTGACAAGCTCTTGCTTGATTTTCCAAATGCAAATTTAGCTGAAATTTATGACTTACTCACGACAAATGTTTCGCGTGCGCGTAAGATTTTGTAATTTTGCGATAATGATGCATGTGGTGTAATGTTGCATGTATCAGTGACGGTAATGGTGCGGATAGTGGCAACACGCTGAATTATATGCTTTTACCGTGATATAAATGGAATATATACAATGAAGATATTTACAAACGCCCAGATAAGAGCCATTGAGAGTGCTGTTATTGAAAAGGAGGGCGTGACTACTATAGAACTTGTAGAGCGTGCTGCTACGGCAGTGACGTGGGAGGTGATGAGCCGTTGGCGTCCTTCCCGGCCGGTGCTGGTTTTTGCCGGACCCGGCAATAATGGCGCGGATGCCTTGGCAGTGGCGCGGATGCTTGCCGATGAGGGATATCAGGTAGAGGTGTTGCTGTTTAATGTCACCGGGCGAGGTCTTTCTGAGGCCTGTACGTATTATCGCGATCGGCTGAAAGAGTCGGCTGGAGTGGTGTTTACGGAGGTTACTTCCGACTTTAATCCACCGGTGATTACTTCCGACATGATAGTGATTGACGGTTTGTTCGGATCTGGTCTTAAAGAGCCACTGAAAGGTGGATTCCGTTCGTTGGTCGATTATATCAACAGCTCAAAAGCTACTATCGTTTCGATAGATATACCATCGGGAATGTTTGCCGAGTGGAACGAGGCTAATCTCTCACGCAATGTCATTCATGCTACAATGACATTTGCCATAGAGTTTCCTCGTCTGGCATTCTTTATTCCTGACAATGCAGAGTTTCTTGGCGAGTGGAAGGTGCTGGATATAAAACTTGCAGGTAGTGAGGCGCGGGGTGAGCAGAGTCCGTACTATCTGCTTGAGAAGTCTGATGTGCACCGTATACTGCGTCCACGTCCGGAATTTGCCCATAAGGGTATGTTCGGCTCAATGCTCCTTGTGGCGGGATGTTACGGAATGATGGGTGCCGCGCATATGGCGGCACTCGGAGCTTTGCGCTCAGGTGTAGGTAAGCTTACGGTACATGCTCCGCGTTCCGGTTTTATACCTATGCAGACGTCGGTACCCGAGGCTATGTTCCATGCCGATCATCATGATATCGTTATTACCGACATTTCGCCGAAGCATGAATATAGTGTGGTGGCTCTTGGCCCCGGTATCGGCACTCATGATTATACTGTGCGCGCGGTAGAGACATTCATCGGCACTGCCACCAAGCCTATGGTAATCGATGCCGATGGTCTGAATTGCATAGCGCAGCGTCCGAATCTGCTTGAGCGCGTGCCGCCTATGTCTGTTATAACACCGCATGCGGGAGAGTTCGACCGATTGTTTGGTCCGCATACGTCCCATGAAATGCGTTTGCGCACGGCTGTAGAGAAATCGCATTACTATAATCTGATAATTCTGCTTAAGGGCCGGTATACCTGTGTGGTACGGCCTGACGGGAAGATATATTTCATCGGCAGTGGATGTGCTGCAATGGCTACGCCAGGGAGCGGCGATGTTCTCACCGGGATCATTGGCTCGCTTATGGCGCAGGGATACACTCCCGATCTTGCAGCGGCCATCGGAGCATATATCCATGGTGTGGCCGGTTCAATGGCCAGAGATAGCGAGGGCGAATATGGTGTGCTTGCCACGGATATCGCTCGGTTTACATCGCAGGCCATACGTGATATTATGAACTGATTTCAAATCTTGCTTACCTGAAAATTTTATTCAACATGAAAATATCCAGCACAATAGCCCTTTCTGCATGTCTGATGACTACCGCTACTCTTGGCGCACAGACTACCCAGAAGTTTTCGGCATCGAAAGCCAATGACTATGGTTTGGTGTATAGCCTGCCCACAACGGTGCTTGACATCACTATCGAGGCCGAGCATGTAGTGAAAGAGCCTGGAGAGTATTATCTCTATGCTAAAAAGTACCTTAATGTAGACAATCCTATAACCCAACGCTCTGAGGGGTGGACGGTGAAGTCTGTGACGGTGAATGCGCGTGGTGTTGCCAACAATTCTGAGCGGTATCTCATGCAGTTTAAGCCGGGATATACACCTTATCTTATAATGGATGAGGACAATATCCCCCTCGCTATAAATACAGAGGATGTGGCTTTACCCGCTGATCCTGTACTCCCTGAACCGGTTGCGGCTGTGCCGACTCCGCTACAGACTTCTGCTGCCCGACAGGTAATCACTGCCGAGATGCTCCAGAGTCAGTCGGTGGCAAAGCGTGCGGAATTGGCGGCGCAGCGCATCTACGAATTGCGTCAGAGCCGTTCGGATCTTATTACCGGACAGGCAGATCAGATGCCGCCGGACGGTAAGGCTATGCAGATCGTTATTGATGAGATCGCTGCTCAGGAGGCTGCATTGACGGCAATGTTTGTGGGAACTACGCAGACCGAGACTGCTGTAAATACCATTACATACACTCCCGGCGACGATGTGTCGCGAAAGGTGCTTGCACGTGTTTCGGCTATTGGTGGTATTGTGGATGCGTCAGATCTATCAGGCGATCCTGTTACTCTGTCGCTGCGTGTGACGGAGCGTGGAAAGATGATGCCTTTAAACGAAAAGGGCGCTCCGAAAGAATTTCCCAAGGGCGGCATAGCTTATTGTATACCGGGTTCGGCTTCATTAAGCATATCATTCCGTGGCGAAACATTGTGGGAGGGCTCGATCGATGCGGCGCAATATGGCATTGTATTTGGTCTTGATCCGAAGTCGTTCAGTGACAAGAAAGCTCCATCATATTTGATACTCAACCCTGTGACGGGCGCTATCCGTGAATTGGGGACGGTTGCTGTAGCACAGCCCTGATGCCTGATTTTCAGCAGCCTGTTTTTCTGTAGTCCTGTATTTGGAGATCTAAATCAAAATATTTTGGATTTTATTTGGAAATGTCGATTTTATTACTTAGTTTTGCTACGTAAAAAATCGGATACCAGATTGAAAAGCAGAATATAAAGATATTATGTTTCGGCCCGGCTTTTTACGTCGGGCCGTATTTTTTTTTTGCTGCCCGTATTACCTCTCCTTATTTTGGACAGTAAACAACGAGAAAA
>CANPDS010000284.1 GCA_947573015.1 uncultured Muribaculum sp. | reverse complement strand
CCTGCTTCTGATACTTCCAGTCCTTTACCTCCGGCTCATAGCTGGGTTTCGCTTCCGGCACTTGCGGAAGTTCGGGGAATGGTTCGGGATTATATTCAGAGTAGTCGGTTTTCTCTCCCGTCGGTGTGGCGGTGATAGTGATGGTTGACTGAGCCTCTATCTGCGAGCCTACCTCACGTTTGATAGCGTTCCGCACACGGCCGTTGAGCCGTGGCACTCGGTCCTCGATCAGCGCGAACAGCTGATCAGACAATGTGATGGTTACATTTAAGTCCATACAGTTAGTTATTATTTGTTTAATGGGTTGATTAATTTTCTTTGAGAGCCTTTATTGACAGCTGCACGAACTCGATAGCGAGAATGAGGAAGAACACACCTATCACCCATCCGGCGGGTGTCATGTGGCCGAGTATGGTGTGGCCGATCATCAGTGCGGCGACTCCTGCGAGTATCAGCAGTGAGAGCGCCAGTTGCAGGTACTTCATGGGCGCTCGTTTTTCGATTCTATATATTCGTTAATTATGTTGAGCAACTTACTTGCTCGATGCCATGATATTTTTTTATTCTCTCTCGCTTTATTTATTGCGTCTGCAAGTATCCTTTTTGCATTTATTGCGTCAGGGTCGGGATTAAGGGAGCGTTTGAAGTTTTGATATTCGGAGTCAGATTGATTTAAAGAATAGCCTATAGAATATCCAAGGCAAAAATCTGATCCGACTATAGTTTTGGCTGCTTCCTTGATTTCATCAAGTTTTTTTAGTAGGCCTTTGTAATCCTCGCGGTCAGATTCTGTGAGGGCCAAAGGATATTTGTAGAATAGCAGATCTAATTCTTTCAGTCGGTTGTAGGTCGCCCGATAATCTGATATAAGCATTGCCGCTTTTTCGGTATCACTGATTTGTTTCATGGGCGATCGTTTTGGGTTGCTAATATTCTCTCGATGTCGGAGGCGCGGTACATTAACTTTTTTCCGACTTTCGTGGATTTGAGAAACCCATCTTTATCCCATCGCCATAGCGTCGAGAGGGTGACATGGAGCATGTCTGCCGCTTTCAGGCGAGAGATGGTGGGTGCTTCCATCCGCTCGGCGAACTTCTCTTTCTCCTTGCGCTCTATCTCGTTGTACACGTCTATTATCGCGGCTCGGAGGTCGGTGGCACTCATCGTCAGCGTAATGCCGGGTGTGCCTTCCGCGACCTGTTTAAGTAGTAGGGGATCCATCATGGTGTAGGGGTATCGGTTGGTTGATGTCTTGTTATCAGAGCGGAGTCCACTCCGTCGAAGTTTACCGAGAACCGGCATTGCAGGTGTCTCGACATTCTTGCCGCCAGCACACGTGCGCTTTCAAGCGACGGCCCTGTCGGGATGCTGAACCTCTTCGTGCTTCCCGGTGGCATTTCCCTTAGCTTTTCACAGCTTACTCTATCCATTGCATTTGCTTAATTTGTTAGTTAATGCTTTTGCGGAAAAGAAAAACTGTCGTATATTTGCGGGTGATGATATATGTAAAGTCTGGCAAATTGTCCGACAGCCTCTCTTATGTCCGGTTGTTTTCGATGACAGAGATAGAGATAAATTATCTCCATATGCAAATCTTGTGAAGATAATTTATCTATTTTAACATTAGATGCCTTATGCGAAACTCGAAGCGAAACAAGCATTATAGGCGTTGTCAAGAGATAATTGACGACCTGCATGCTCGTGTGGAAAGGGGTGAGTTTGTAAATGAGGCAAGATGCAAAGCAACCTATGGAAAAGCTGATTATAATGCTCTTCTGCACGAGCTTCGTTTGATGAATGCGGATCTTGATTATGTTACAATGACCCCTGCGATGGAGTGGATGCACTCGTCTCAATATTTTCTAAATAAAATAGAAGATGAGAAAAGAGTGCGCGTAACATATTGGGTCGCTGTGATCTCTGCTATTGCATCTGCAATCTCTGCATTCGTGGCTGCCTTAGCGGTATACTATGCTCACGCAGAGCCGCCCCAAAATGAGCATCCACGCACAGAGCGCTGCGCAAAAAACAGCTGTGGAAATATAGAAGAATCGGTCGAAGTCACTGCGGATAGATTGTATGGTACAATAGATTGCGAGGAGGAGCGCAACCACTGCAACCAGATCGCACATGACGGCAAGAATAAAAAAAGCAAGTGAGAACATATATGAAAACCTTTTTGCAAAAATAGATAAATTATCTACAATGGACAACGCAAAAAATAGGATACTTTATTTCCTTGGCGAAGAAAAAATACCTGTTCGTCAGTTCGAAAGTGCTGCGGGATTGAGCAATGGGTATATGCGACAACTACGTAACACTCCAAGCAACGATAAACTCTCGGCAATTTCGGCAGCGTATCCTCAGCTTAATATGGACTGGGTTCTCACCGGCAATGGCGAAATGCTTGTAGAGGATATGCCACAGCATGGGGCATGCCGTACGGGTGAAGTTCCTTTTTACGATGTCGAAACGACAGGAGGAGCAACTGGGTTGGTCGCCTCATCGATGGAGTCCCCGGAGTTGATTGGGTATCTGAGCGTCGGAGGTTTGTTCGGTAATTGTCCGGAAGCTGCAATTAGACATGTCGGGGCATCTATGGCGGAATATCCGGATGGATGCATTCTGATTTTACAGCAGATCCATGATTTCCGCTCATTAGTGCCGGGGCGTAATTACGTGTTTGAAACAAATGAGTCTCGGTTTACAAAAAGATATTCTCCTGCAAAAGAATTAGATAAACTGATTTTATATTCCACTAATTCCGAGTGCTATCCTGACGGTAATCTGGTATATCCACCATTTACTGTTGAAAAGGCTGATATACGCAGAATATTCACAATCCTGGGTTATGTCGTCAGCCAATCATGTCAAATCAGATTTATTAATTGACTTATCATTAACCTTAAAATATATGGACTTTAAAGACACCATCCTACAGCTTGCCGAGCGCATAGACAAGCAGAGAAGTGGCATCTCGACAGAAGAGGCTACCAAAAACGCGTTTATAATGCCGATGATCGCGGCTTTGGGATACGACGTGTTCAATCCCTTTGAGGTCGTGCCTGAGTTGGATTGCGATCTTATCAAGAAGAAAGGAGAGAAGATTGACTATGCCATACAGAAAGATGGTCAAACCATTTTGCTTGTTGAATGCAAGCATTGCGCACAGGATCTTAATCTGCACGACACTCAACTGAAAAAGTACTTCGTTGCATCGAATGCTCGTTTTGGAGTGTTGACCAACGGCGTTGAATACCGCTTCTATACAGATCTGGAGAAGCCGAATATAATGGACGACAAGCTATTTTTGGTTGTAAATATGCTCGACCTCTCCGACA
>CANPDS010000283.1 GCA_947573015.1 uncultured Muribaculum sp. | reverse complement strand
GGGCTTTTCGAGGAGGGCGAACATGTTTTTCTTATAAGCCTCTACACCGGGCTGGTTGAATGGATTTACTCCGAGAATATAGCCTGAGATACCGCATGCGATCTCAAAGAAGTAGATAAGCTGTCCGAGATATTCTTCAGAGAGTTCGGGGATGGTGATGCGGAGGTTGGGCACTCCACCATCTACGTGAGCGATGCGTGTGCCCAGCTCTGCCATCTTGTTTACTTCATCTACATGCTTTCCGGCGATGTAGTTGAGGCCATCGAGGTTGGCATCATCAGATGGGATGAGCTTGTCATGACGTGACTTCTCTACAGAGAGCACTGTCTCGAAGATTGTGCGTTCGCCATCCTGGATCCACTGGCCCATGGAGTGAAGATCGGTGGAGAAGTCGACGGCGGCAGGGAAAATACCCTTCTTGTCCTTGCCTTCGCTCTCGCCGTAAAGCTGCTTCCACCATTCTCCGAAGTAGTGGAGTTTGGGATTGTAGTTTACAAGGATCTCTGTCTTCTTGCCGGCGCGGTAAAGTGCGTTGCGGGTGGCGGCATAAAGCTCGGCGATATTTGATTTTGATGGATTGCTGAGTTCGTGCTGCATGTCCAATGCACCCTTTACGAGCTTCTTGATATCGTAGCCTGCTACAGCTATGGGGAGAAGGCCTACGGGTGAGAGTACGGAGAAGCGGCCACCTACATTATCGTCGATCACGAATGTGCGGTAGCCCTCTTCGGTAGCGAGCTGACGGAGTGCGCCACGCTTTGCATCGGTGATTGCTACGATGAGGTTCTTTGCGGCATCCTTGCCTGCTTGTTCTTCAAGCTGCTCTTTGAGAAGACGGAAGGCTATAGCTGGTTCGGTAGTGGTTCCGGATTTGGATATTACGATGATGCCGAATTTCTTTCCTTTAAGGAACGACTGAAGTTCGTGGAGATAATCCTCGCCGATATTCTGACCTGCGAAGAGCACCTTGGGAGCACCATTGTTTACCGGTGTATATGCATCGAAAGAGTCGTTGAGAGCTTCGATCACGGCCTTTGCTCCGAGATATGATCCGCCGATACCTACAGATACCACATAGTCGCAAGAGTTGCGAAGATCGTTGGCTACGGCTATGATTTCGTCGAGATCTTTCATCGGAGTACGCTCCGGCAGGTCGAGCCATCCGAGGAAATCATTGCCCTCTCCTGTGCCGCTTTTAAGCAGTTCGAGAGCTTTTTCAGCTTCGGTGGTCTCAATCTGATGAATCTCCTGCTCTGATACAAATTTAAGAGCTGAGTTGATGTCTAAATTGATTTTCTTGTTATCCATAATTATAAGATTGGTATGAGGGATTAGTATAATTTTTTATCTAAGATTGCGGCTGATACGATCCATCGCCGTAGCTACAGGGACTCCTTCGTACAATATGGCATACACACCATCAAGTATAGGCATATCGGCGCCTATATTCTGGTTGATCTCATGCATGCACTTTGCTGCATAATATCCTTCGGTCACCATCTCCATTTCCATCATTGCACGGCGCACGGCGCATCCGCGACCGATCATGGAACCGAAATTGTGGTTGCGCGAGAAGCGCGAGTAAGCCGTCACGAGAAGGTCGCCGAGATATACTGAGTCGCATATGCACCGTTTGAAGCCTATGGCTTTTTCAATGAAGTGTTCCATCTCTTTGGCGGCGTTGGCCACAAGGATTGCCTGGAAGTTGTCACCGGCTTTCATGCCATGTACTATGCCGGAGGCAATGGCATACACATTCTTGAGCACACCTCCATATTCTATGCCACGAACGTCGGTGGAGACAAGCGTGCGCATAGCCGGCCCATTGAGGCATTTGCAGAAAGCTTCCGCTGCACTTATACTGTCTGATGCTACTGTAAGATAGCTCAGACGGCCCAGGGCCACCTCTTCAGCATGGCACGGACCTGACACAACAATCATGCGTGAGGGGTCAATACCATAGCGTTGTTCCATATAGTCAGTTACAAGCTGATTCTCATCGGGGATTATTCCCTTGGTAGCTATAACAACATTTTTATTGGAAATGTTGGTGGTAAGCTTGGCGAGATGGCTTTTGAAATATGGCGACGGCATTGCCATGAGCAGGGTGTCGGCAACTGCGGCTGCGGTGTTTATATCGCTGGTAAAATCAATGCGCTCTATTGGAAATTCCACGTCGGAGAGATACGCGGGATTGTGGCCGAGCCGGCGGAATTCATCTATGCGGTCATTGCGGCGCATATACCATATTATGCGTTGTTCGTTGCATAGTATGAGTTTGGCCAGTGCTGTAGCCCATGATCCACCTCCCATCACGGCTATGCGTCCGGGTAGTGGTGTTAACAATTCATCCATACTTATTGGGCTAAAATGTATGCCGGACTATAATGTCCGGCATACTCTATGAGAATACTTGTTTATTCGGCGGTTTCATCCTCCTTAAGCGGAGCTGCGGCAGCTACCCATGCTTTCACTTCATCCTGTGAGGGATTTTTAAGTTCGAGCTTGAATTTCTTGTTGAGTCCGCAGATATCCTGGAAGAGTTTGCCGGGATTGGCGCCACCCATCTGGGCTACAGTGTAGACACCGGCTTTCTGGAGCACCGGTACCCACTCCTCAGGCACTCCGAGTGCCACATAAGCTTCGGCCTTGTCGCGTTTTTCTACCTTCTCCGGACGCATCTGGGGGAAAAGCAGCACTTCCTGGATGGTGGTTTGTCCCGTCATGAGCATTACAAGGCGATCCATGCCTATACCCATTCCTGATGTAGGAGGCATGCCGTATTCGAGGGCGCGGATGAAGTCCTGGTCGATGATCATGGCTTCGTCATCTCCCTTTTCAGCAAGGCGCATCTGCTCTACGAAGCGCTCATACTGGTCGATTGGATCGTTAAGCTCGGAGTAAGCGTTACACAGCTCCTTGCCATTTACCATCAGCTCGAATCGTTCGGTAAGTTCGGGATTGTTGCGATGGCGTTTGGTAAGCGGCGACATCTCGATGGGATAGTCGGTGATGAAAGTAGGCTGGATATATGTGCCCTCGCACTTCTCACCAAACATTTCGTCGATGAGCTTGCCCTTGCCCATGGTATCGTCTACCTCTATACCCATGGAGCGGGCAGCATCGCGCAGTTCGCTCTCGCTCTTGCCCTCTATGTCGTAGCCGGTATGTTCGAGGATGGCATCGCGCATGGTGACACGCTTGAATGGAGCCTTGAACGATATTACGTTGTCGCCTACCTTTACTTCTGTAGTGCCGTTGACATCAAGACATATCTTCTCAAGCATGCGCTCGGTGAAGTCCATCATCCAGTTGTAGTCCTTGTAGGCAACATAAATCTCCAT
>CANPDS010000282.1 GCA_947573015.1 uncultured Muribaculum sp. | reverse complement strand
CAAGCATCGACATTATAGTGTATGTATTCTCAATACCAGGAATCGGCTCATTATCGATGAAATTGGCCACATATCCCTGTACAAGCGAAGTGTTGGTCTGTGTGGCACGGTTGGTATAGCGACTCTCAAGCTGTGAAAGATATTCGCTGCGTACACGGTCATACTCAGAAGCGGTAAACCCACCTCGCACGGCACGCAATCCCTCCCTATACACAGCAGCAAGAGCATCGAGCATATGGCCATCCTTTGGGAGCGCGAGCAGTGACAAGGCTTCCTTAGTCTTCGCCATAATGTACTCTCCATACTCAGCCTGTGCCAGACTTGCAGGCGAGTCTGGCTTTGAGATCATATCGTTCAGACGAGTATTTAGCATAGATGTTATCATGTCGATGATATATCCCTCGATCATATACTCCATACTTGTCTTCGCAGAATCGGGAGTAACATCATGCTTGAACATTATCTGCATGACATTGTATGGCATCTCTTTATCCTTACCGATAGCATATATAGTCCCCGGGGTGTCAGGCACCGGGAATGTCTCAAGTTTAGCAGCATTCTCAGGCATCTTGATCGGGCCAAAGAGTTCCTTGATCTTAGCTTCGATACGGTCAGGATCGATATCTCCGACCACCATAATACCCTGAAGATCGGGACGATACCATTTTTCGTAATAATCACGGAGCACCTGATGTGGGAAATTATCGACCACCTCCATCGTCCCGATAGGAAGACGGTATGCATACTTGCTGTCCGGATAAAGCTGAGGGAGCAACTGTGTAAGAATCCTCATCTGCCCCACATTGCTCTGACGCCATTCCTCATGTATCACGCCACGTTCCTTGTCGATCTCCTCCGGCGCAAGCAGAAGGTCATCGGCCCAATCATGAAGTATCAGCAGACATGAGTCCTGAACACCTTCACGCGCAACCGGAACATTACACATATTATATACGGTCTTGTCGACCCATGTGGCTGCATTAAGATTCTGTCCGAACTTCACCCCAACGCTCTCAAGCCAGCTGATAAGCTCATTTCCGGGAAAATGCTTAGTGCCATTAAAGCACATATGCTCCAGAAAGTGAGCTAATCCACGCTGTGAATCCTCTTCCTGAATGGCACCAACTTTCTGAGCGATATAGAAATCAGCCTGTCCTTTCGGATAGTCGTTGTGACGTATATAATATGTAAGCCCATTGTCGAGGCTACCGATACGTACAGCACTATCAACCGGAATCGGTGGGAGCTGTGGCATCTGAGCCATCATATTCTGCGAACAGATCATAGCCCCAGCACCAAATAGATAGTATAACGGCTTTAAATACTTCTTCATTGTAAAAAATGTTTATGATTATTTTATTATGGCTGTTATTGAGTGGGATACTGCTGCTTTTTCGTTTATGTTTCTATCTACATCAGTCACGATACCAACATCGCTCCCTTTGCCTCAAGAAGAATGATCTGAAAAATCAGCTACCATAAAAACTTAATTAATCATTAACAGCCACTTGTAATATCAACGTATAATAAATTCCAATAAAATTCCGACAAAGATACAAATTTCAATGAATCAATGTGCGCACTTCCGACAAAAATACATCATCAGCCATGTCATAAGGAAGCCAATTGATAGGAGTGCCACGTGTGACCATGCCTCGAAACCACGTCATCTGCCGTTTAGCAAATTGATGTATGGCAATCTCAAGCGAACGGAACATTTCGTCATACGACAACTGTCCGATGACATACAGTGTTAGAAACTTATATTCCAGGCCGTAGTAAATGAGATCATCCGGAGATATTCCCTCCACATCAATAAGCCGACGTACCTCATCGACCATACCGTTATCCAGACGAGCCTTAAGCCTCTCCGAAATACGCCGCCGCCGATCATCTCGCGGAATATCAATACCCACCACTACCGCATCCTTGACAGGATTTGGACGTGTAAGCATAGCCTCTTCAGGATGAGATGCATAATAACTCTGAATCTCAATAGCGCGGATAGCGCGCTTGGCGGTATCGACGTCGGTGCTGTTATGCAGAGTCTTCATACCTTGCAGTATCTCCGTAAGCTCAGATAGCGACTTACCCTCAAGCGATGCACGCAACTCCATGTTTTCTGGTACCTCAGGTAAAGAAATACCTTTCAGCACCGTCTCTACATATAATCCGGTGCCACCGCACATTACCGGAAGCTTACCTCGCGACCGTATATCATCATAAGCCTTACGGAAATCTCGCACATACTCATATAGATTATAGCGGTATCCGGCCGGACAGATATCTATAAGATGATAAGGAATATCGCCGTATTCCTCCAGATCCTTTCCCGTGCCAAGATCCATTCCGCGGTAAATCTGTCGCGAATCGGCACTGATAATCTCTCCGCCGAACTCCCGAGCAATCTCTACCGCACGGCGCGTCTTACCTGACGCCGTAGGCCCAGTTACAACTATCATCGAGCACTTACATGGAGATACCCCGTACATATCGGCGCCAGAATCGTTTAAAATATTAGAATGGCTTATCTTCATTATCTTTAGCCACATACAGCCACTGCGGATCATTATAATCCACTATCAGATTTGCAATGTCGCGCAGACGGAATGATGGTTTGTAATGTTTAATGTCATATAATCTGCGACCGTTGCTGTCGTAGGTCTTGAAAGCCATGATAACTGTGTACAGACGGTCAATCTCACTCATTAGAAGCGGAGCAAGACGCCGATTATCAACCATATCGCGCAATTCATTTTGCGTATACCACTCTCCGGGCAGAGACAATCCGCTAACCTCTGATGTAGACTCGAACACACATATATAATGAAATATATTGCAATCCACATCCATATTGGCATTCTCATATAAAAAGCGCAACGACGGCTTTGCACTATTTCCGGCAATACTTCTGAACGTGGATACAGCCTCATATTCGCTCACACGCTCATGGTAAGATATATATCTTTGCGCCGGTGTATCGGCCTTTGACGACTCATCATCTCCCATATTCAGAAACACCTTGTCGCCACACAGCATAATGTAGCGCATAAGAGTGGTGGCATCATGCATATTTGCATCGACGGCAATATTCTTATGATAAAATGCATTGATCGAAAGATAACGTATGGCGAGATTTATGAGAGAGAGCAGATAGAGGATAATGGGTATCCATATGTAAAAGAAAATATCGGATGCATTGAAATTGACATTTGAATAATGCCATAGATAGTATGCCCACGTATAGACAGTGATCATCACAGCCGCAGTCATGAACATACGCATCTGAAACTTGCGCTCCTGATTTAGAATCCGTCCGATGAATCCACGCTCATTCACACTCCCACGC
>CANPDS010000281.1 GCA_947573015.1 uncultured Muribaculum sp. | reverse complement strand
TTGATGGAATAGTTGAAGCCAAGCCCCAATTCAGTGCCTACATATAGACCTTTGTAGACGTAGAAATCTATACCGGTGAATGCGTTTACTCCGAAAGTGGTCTCTGCACGTTCACCATCGCACTGATTCATATTTGAATACTCAAATTTCTTATCGTTTACAATATTCTGCTGGGTTTCCTTAGCCCAGGAATGCTTGAAGCCGAGGCTCGCGCCATAATATAGATCAATGCGTCCGTAATTGGCGAAATGCTTTTCGATGCCAAGATCTATCGAAAAGTATCCCTTTGCACCCTTGCTCCATATATCCTTATTCTCTTCAGAAGGTGTAGTCTTGTTGCTGTCTACGTTAAGGCCAATACCCAGACGAAGCGCCATGTCATCGCTGATGAAATAGCGTCCCTGCAGACCATCTATCTTAAATGTCTCAAAGTTATCAGAAAATGGATTGAACTCTACTTCTACAGTGATGTCACCTTGTGCATTGGTGTAATCCTCTGCCGCTGCGGGCATAACTGTCGCTGCGAAAAGAGCAGCGCAAAGCATTAATTTTTTCATTGCTTCAATTATTTAGTTGGTTTATTTATTGGGCTAATTCCTGTTAAAGAACAGTACCAACAGCGCAAAGATAATTAAAATTAAATGATATTAAGTAAGTATTCAAATTTAACTGATAGTAAGTGATCAAAAATCTTTTATACAATCTGCAAGCTTATTTTTTTTGCTTCCGGTTTGTCCCTCAGTCGAATATGTTTATATTCTCCTTCGCTCCGCACCGAAATCGCCTAAAAAAATGTATTGAGAAGAGTCCTTGATCAGTCATAGCTCTGATAGCTCAACCATCCGTCAGAGGTCGATATGGGAAGCGGAGATGGGTGTGTCCATGAACATTGATGCGAGTGGAGCGAAACGCTCTGGATCCTCGGTGGTGAGATAGCGTACTGTGCCACCTGTAGTGCACCGTGCGGCCATATCGGAATGGCGCTGTAAATAGTCGGCGAGACTGTCTGCTACGATCTTTCCCTGGGCCAACACCTGAACTCCCTCTGGAAGAGCAGTGCGGATCGGCCCTATCAATAAGGGATAATGTGTGCAACCAAGTATCAAGGTGTCAATATCAGGATCGCGCTCCATGAGCCTCCTCAGATCGCGCTCCACAAAGTAGAGTGCTCCCGGTGATGCCGACTCCTGATTCTCTACAAGAGGCACCCACATCGGACATGCCAATGATGCAATCGACATATCAGGATGCATCTTGGCGATCTCCATATCATAGGATTTTGATGCTACAGTGCCCGGTGTCGCCACGAGTCCGATATGGCCGTTGCGTGTGCGCTCTGAAAGGATCTCGACAGTGGGACGTATCACTCCAAGCACGCGTCGGGATGGATCGATCGACGGCAGATCGCATTGCTGTATGGTACGGAGAGCTTTGGCAGAAGCTGTGTTGCAAGCAAGAATCACAAGATGGCACCCTTGCTCAAAAAGATAATTGACAGCCTGCAATGTGAACCGGTATACCACATCGAACGAACGTGTTCCATACGGAGCACGCGCGTTATCGCCAAGAAACAGATAATCGTATTGAGGCAACTGGCGCCGGATGTCACGCAAAATGGTAAGTCCTCCGAATCCGGAATCAAATATGCCTATAGGGCCTGGAGATGTGGTTAGCACGATATTATGGTTTGTTTTATAGAACTTCAGGCCGTGAGCACCGTCGTATGATGGCGATCACGGCCTGAGGCTATGTTTTATCAAAAAATTACGGATGTAGCGCTGAGCGGAAAGTATTACTTAAGGCCAAGCGAAGTCTTTACAAGCGTGGTGATGTCGACAACATCAGCACCTACATAGAGAGGCATGGCTTGCTCGAAAATGAAAGTCATACCCTGCTCCTTGCCTACAGAATTAATGGCATTTGTCACCTTCTGTACCACCGGAGCCATAAGCTGCTCATGCTGACGCTGAAGGTCCTGTGTTGCAGTCTGGCGGAACTGCTCAGACTTCTGGTAGAGATCCTGAATCTCCTGCTGACGGCGCTGCTTGATAGTCTCGGGGGTGTCGGCGCCAAGGCCCTGAAATTCTTGAACGGCCTTGTTCATCTCCTCCTGGAGCTTGGCAAATTCATCCTCATACTTCTTGGATGCGGCGAGAATCTGTTCCTCAACCTGCTTTGAATCGGGAAGAGCCTCCATTACAGCCTGTGTGTTTATAACGCCGAATTTGGGAGCCTGAGCAGCCGCAAACATGGGGAAAGCCACAGCTACGGCGAGCAAAATTTTCTTTATCATGATATATGAAATGTTAATTTGCGGATATAAATTTACTTAATTGCGCAAAGATAATTATTCTCTGCCGATTAGACGGCATATATATTCATAAAAAAATAAAATAAGTGGCTGTTGAAAGTTATTTTAGGGCAATCACAAATGGAAAGTCCGATCGCCAACATCACCATGACCACCCATACATCATCTTCACGCATCAGGCTTTTTTGAAGATTCGGGCTTATATATTATGCCATGGCTCGATGGTGTGGGCTGGTTGAAAACAATCTAAAAACGAGAATGGCGACTATGGTTTAGCCCATGTCGCCATTCTCGTTTTTTTACGGCAGTATGTAATGACGGGCATTATTTTGAGTAGCCCATCTTAGCAAGGACCTCGTTGCTGACATCAATACGAGGAGAGGCGAATATGATGTTGGCCGATGAGGCACGGTCGAAGATGCACTGGTAGCCACGCTCCTCGCTGACCTTCTTAACGGCATTGTATACCTCGTCTTGAATAGGCTGCATGAGTGTCTGGCGCTTTTTGTAGAGCTCGCCTTCCGGACCGAAGTATTTGTAGCGGAGCTCGGTAGCTTCTTTTTCCTTGGCAACAATCTCGGCCTCTTTCTTGGTTTTCTGCTCATCGGTGAGGAACACCATATCGGCCTGGTAGTTCTTATACATGGTCTGTGCCTCCGTGGCTTTTGCCTCAACCTCTTTCTGCCAGCGCTGTGATATCTGGTTGAGCTGCTCGTTGGCCATCTCATATGATGGAACATTCTTCAGTATGTATTCCATGTCGATAAGGGCGAACTTCTGAGCAAAAGCGCCACAGCAGCATGCCACACAAAGCATCAGGGCAATGGTAAGTCGTTTCATTTTAATGTGGTATTAAGAGAGTGAATAATGTCGGCGGCTCAAAGCCGCTTGATATTATGACACATCAGGGATCGAATAGTTTGAAACCGTTAACTATTTTTAAGCCAAACGATTCGCGGTTAGAATTCCTGACCGAGTATGAAGTGGAACTGACCGCCACCCTTGCGGGTGAACCAATCATTTTCACGCCTATGGAATA
>CANPDS010000280.1 GCA_947573015.1 uncultured Muribaculum sp. | reverse complement strand
ACGGCTAAAAAATCCGAACAGCCTCTTGGTAAATCAAAATTATGCGAAAATACGTAAAAACAAGGTATTTTCCGAATTCTCTCTCGCTTTTTTATATAAACGCCTCCAACATAGGAATGTTGACATACTCAAACGAAACGATCGGCGTGTAAAAACAAATTTTGCACGCCGATCGTTTCGTTATCTTATATAATAAACTGATTTAACCTTATTTTCAAACAAGCCATTCAGAAAATCATACCGGAGAAGCTGTGAGCGAGGCCTCGATCTTCTCGATATCTACCCGCAGGGCTGCCTCAAGCGACAGACGCTCCTCAATATTTTTCAGAGCGTGGAGCACAGTGGCATGGCTACGCGAAAGCCGTGTCCCGATAGCGGTAACCGGCATCTTGACATGTCGTTTGGCAAGATACATCACCATTTGACGTGCATCGGAAATCTCACGCTTACGACTCTTGGTAAAAAGTTTGTCTGAGTCTATATTATAGTAATCACTTACCTTCTGTGCGATCATGTCGAAATTAACTGTCTTTTTCTGAATCTTAACCGCATTGTTGAGCACAGACTGGGCCAAATCGATAGTGATCTCACGATTGAGCACCGTAGCATGTGCCAGAAGCGACACCACAATTCCCTCAAGTTCTCTGATGCTGTCGGTAACATTGGCCGCAATATACTCCAGAACCTCGGAAGGTATGTCAAGGCCATCTTGAGATGCCCGTTGACGAAGCACCTCCCGGCGAAGATCGAAATCAGGACTTTCCAACTCACATGTCATGCCCCATTTGAATCGAGACAACAGACGCTCATGCATATCTTTCATCTCTGATGGGGCACAATCGCTCGACATTATTATCTGACGTTGATTCTGATGGAGATGATTGAATATATGGAAGAATGCACTCTGTGTACCAGGCTTATGCATAAGATCCTGTATATCATCGATAATCAACACATCGATCGATTGATAGAATGCAATAAAATCGTTAACACGACTTGGCTTAGCCATTGCCGCGGCAGTATATTGGCTTTCAAACAATCGGGCTGAAACATACAATACACGCGCCTGTGGATTACGTTCCTTTATACGTATGCCAATAGCCTGTATCAAGTGGGTCTTGCCAACGCCGGTATGTCCAAAAACAAAAAGTGGATTAAAAGTCTTACACTTAGGATTAGTGGCGATAGCCTCACCTATTGAGCGTGCGATCTTGTTGGATACACTTCCGCAATAATTCTCAAAAGTATACTTGGGATTAAGCTGCGATTCAAAATCAAGAGCCGCCTGTGCCTGAAATGGGCTCTGAGGATGTGGCTGCACTGCAGCACTTGGCCGCTCGGACTGTTGAGTGACAGGAGCCTCAGGGGCAGGTTTATAAACATAGAAAAGCTTGACTCCGGCTCCATACACACGCATAAGTGTAGGGGCAATGATACGCATATAGCGTTCTTCAAGCTGCTCCACAAAGAATGCGGTAGGCACACTGAGTGTGAGGTTGCCCTCTTCATAGCTCAGTGAGGTCACCGGACGAAACCAAGTGTCGAATTGCTGTTGAGGAAGATTGTCGGAGAAGATTTTCAGACACTCTTCCCACAATTGTATGTGGGTCTTTTCCATGCTGGTTTGTTGTAATTCTTAGAGGATAGAGGTAGTTTCATTGATCCGTAAGCACTTTTACCATCGGATCATGAAAGCCAAATCTCCCTATATAAACCGCAGCAAAATGCGGCTGAGATACTTATGATTTACGATGCAAATTTCTCCCGATTTTTTTACAAAAACAAACCTGCAAAAATTTGGAAAAGTCATTGTAAATACAAGTAAGGTGAATTTCAATACTTTACATTTTTAGCAAAAGTTATCAACATCAAAATGATGATAACTAAGCTTAACATTGATTTACAGCATATTAATCACATAAGTTATCAACATTATATCATTAATCAAATTCGTGAAACTCCTTAATAGCGCAAAAATAGGCAACTAAGACGTGGAACATAGAGTATGAAAAAGTTATCAACTATTTGGAATAAATCTAAATAACAAGACTACTATTGCATATCTCACCGCAACTACTATAATGTGAATAAAAATGGCGCCCGATAGGCGCCATTACATAAATCAATATTATATGCGAAGTGATCAGAAAATCTTAATTGGTGGAACATAACGTCGTGGATTTTTCTTAAGATCCCACATTATACTGTCAAGCCCCATGGCAGCCCCATTGATATGATCGTATAATGCTCGATCGTTCAGCAGTAACCCAATAGAATTATCCGGTCTGTTCATTTTATCAGTCAACTCTCCAATATTAGCCATTGTACGGTCAACATTATCCATCGTTGATTTCAAAGGCATCTTCTTCAACTCAGCAGAAAGCACTGCAAGATCAGATGTGATGGAATCAAGATTATGCGCAACACCATCTACCGTGGCCATCGTACCCGGCATAGCGGCCATCGTACGGTTTAAATACAGGGTGGTAGCCTGAAGGTTGGCAGTTATTGCGTCCAGACGCTTTACAGACTGCAATAATGCTGAATCTCCAACCAAACGATTGACGGATGTAAGAAGAGAATCAACCTTAGGAAACAGCGAGGCAACGGAAGGCAATAGATCAGTTGATACATTCTCCATAAGCGAAGGCGCATTCCCACCTGCAAGACGATCACCGACTGGATGGAAATCGGAAGAATCGGAAAATTCAAGAATAATCGACGCAGTGCCAAGGAGATCTGACGATATCAAAGCTTTAGAGCCGGCCGGTACACGAAGATTCTTATCAACACCAATCTCCACAAGCACATGACCGGGATTGTCGTACTCATACGTCACCTCCCTCACTTGTCCAACCTTAAGTCCATTAAGAGTTACAGGTGACGACACACTTAGTCCGGCTACATTTGTATAAGAAACGTAATAGTAGTTGGCAGCTTTAAATATATTGACACCTTTTAGGTAATTAATACCAAAGAAAAGCACCAGTGCCGCTACAAGCACCGATATACCGATAATCACTTCATGTGAGAAACGTTTCATATTAATGTAGATTCTTTTTTTATTTTAATACAGGCATATGCCCTACTATATTTAACAAATTATTTGACACGTTGACCGTCCACTACAGTGATAATAAACGCATCAGAAAATTTCTTTCGAATTTCTGACAACCGTTGCCTGGCCGCTTTCATATCAGGAATATCCCCGGTAGAATACTTCCAGAGCCGCCCATCCTGATATTCGACATAATCAGTGATGCCTCGGAATTTATCTGATCCAGCAGGGACTTTCTTAGGACTGGTCATAAATTGAATGCGATAATGTTTACCTCCGGTTTTCGGAGAAGCCTTCTCCA
>CANPDS010000279.1 GCA_947573015.1 uncultured Muribaculum sp. | reverse complement strand
TCCGCCTCCCGACGTGCAGCCTCGATCGAACTGATGACAGCACCATCGGTCGATCTCATCGACTACAACGGCACCGTTCAGCTCACATGTCTGGCTCACACAGCCACAGAGGGCGGTCTGCGGATGCAGATACCACGTCTGCCACGCCACAACACTATCCTTCCAAAACTCCTCGACCGCATCGACGAGGTGTCGACGGTGGCCGCAGTGCTGTTCAATCCGTTTGCTTCCGACAGCCCGCTGCTCTCATCGGGATGGGTGCCGGACATCGCGGCCGAGAGTCTTCCGGGAGAATCGCAGCCACAGATTGCGGCGGCACTAAAGATCCGTCCTGAAGCCGAAACGCTCCATACGGTGATGCGCGAGTCGCGCCTTCCCCACTCATTCACCGCCGCTACTGCCGTAACAGCCGGCGACATCGTGGCTCTCGCCGGAATCACACCCCGCCACTCTCTGCCAATGCCTCTCGACGCACTATGCACCACAGGCACATCCCGAGGAATATGGCGCACAAAAATCTGCATCAATCTGATCAACTCAGAAGGCAACACAGAGAGGCTATGTGCTGAGTCGATGGGCGACGGACTCATCCCAACCTCCATATTGCCACTGATATCCTATCCGCATCCGGGAGCGTTCCGCTGCGACATAGAGATCACAACTCCGGCAGGAACCGTAGGCACGTCGCTACCCATGGTACCAACTCCATCCGGGCTGCATGCCTGCTACATCTCGCCATCGCTGCAACCGATAGCAATATCATCGCTTCCGGCGGTCAGCACATCACTCAGGGCCGTCACCGAACGCAAGTCTGTGCGCCATCAGTCGATGCTCATGATAGCCGAGACATCCGACCCATTCTCCCCCGACAATGCAATTGACATAGCCGGAATGCCTATAACAGCCCTGTCCCACGCGCCGCGCTCGTCATCCGGACTCGCTTTCGGACGGCGCCACATCTATGCTTTCACATCGGCTGGCATCTACGCCGTAAGCATAAATGAGAAGCGGAGCATGGCAGCATCGCTCATCGACACAG
Organism: uncultured Muribaculum sp.; assembly: GCA_947573015.1. GTDB lineage: Bacteria > Bacteroidota > Bacteroidia > Bacteroidales > Muribaculaceae > Muribaculum. The sequence continues at coordinate 2,334 of CANPDS010000279.1, read as the reverse complement.
CTCCAGTGACATCTCCTGCCGCTGTAGCCTCTGCCGGGGGCGTTCTGTACGCCGCCACTCCCGATGCGGTGGTGAAGATCGACGGCACGAGAGTGATACCGGTCATCCCCGGGAAATACTCATCCGTGGGCTACAACACCCTATTTCAGGAATTATGGTGCCTGCGCACACCCGGAACGGCATCACCCTCCGATCCGGGCACACTCACCATACTCGACCGCTCCGGAAACGCATACACACGCACCGACATACAACCCACAGCACTCACACAGACCGCTTCGGCACTTCTTGCCGCCACACGCGACGCCGTATACGACACATCTACCGAAGAGATAGGAGCTGCCCCCGACACTCCCATCACATGGTCGCGAAGGATATGCCTCGTCGGCGACAACGTGCCACGCATTATGGCGGCAGCCGTGCTGATGGCTTCCGAGAACGCTTCGATAAGCCTCGACCTGCTCGGCGACAACGGGGCCGATGCCGCCCGGGCCACACAGCGCCCGCAACCGGATCCTACGGTACGTCCACATCGTTTCGCCGGAATCAGCGCTGAAGGTGAGATCGCAGCCAAGCTCTACCTACCCGTCCTCGCTCATCCCCACCGCTACGTCACCATACGTCTGTCAGGCATAGTCGATCCGCTAACAACCCTCACCTCATTCCACCTCTCTCTCGCACCACGTCCAATACCATTCCCCACACTACTATGACACACATTTCCGAAATCCTATCCGAAAACGCACGGCGCACAGCTCTGCTCAAGCTCCCTTACGACCCTCTGATGGGCGTAGGGAGCGCCATCGACCGCACCGACACGGTCGATCCACGTGGCAACCCTTGCAAAATACCCCTTGCAATGGCCTCCGACCCGGCATTCCCGACCGTGACACGCGACTGGCACGCATGGAACATGCTCCGCTTCCGACACGACTTCGAATACTGGGCCGCCACATGCGTGAAGATAAAGGACAAGCTCTCCGGACGCGACATCCCATTCACACTCAACCGGCCTCAACGCCGGGTGCTCGCCGCTCTTGAGGAGATGCGCGTGGCCCGACGGCCCATACGTCTCATAATGCTGAAAGCCCGACAATGGGGCGGTTCGACACTTGTGCAGATGTATATGGCATGGATACAGTGCGTCCACCACCGCAACTGGCACTCTCTGATCTGCGCCCATGTGAAGGACACGGCTGCAACAATAAGGGGCATGTACACCAAAATGCTTGCAAACTACCCCGACGAATACTGGTGCGACGACTCGCCCCACGACTTCCGTCCATTCGAGCGCTCACTGAACACACGCATGATCACCGGACGCGACTGCCGCGTGACACTTGGCTCATCGGAAGGCCAGGATGCCGTGAGAGGTGCCGACTTCGCCATGGCCCACCTCAGCGAGGTGGCTTTCTGGAGGGCAACACCATCGCAGTCGCCCGAAGGGTTTATACGGGCTATCTGCGGTGGCATAACCCTGCAACCAGACACCCTGATAGTGCTCGAAAGCACCGCAAATGGCGTGGGCAATTATTTCCACTCCGAATGGCTACGATCCACTGCCGGAAAGAGCGACAAGCTTGCCATATTCGTGCCTTGGTACGAGATCGACATCTATGCCACAGAGCCGTCCGATCCCGATATGCTGTGGGCAACGCTCTCTCCATATGAAAAGCGTCTGTGGGAACTCGGATGCACACTGTCGCAGATACAATGGTACCGCGACAAACTTCGCGAATACCCCTCCCACCATCTCATGCAGGCAGAGTTTCCAACCACTGCCGCCGAAGCATTCGCCAACACCGGCACCGGAGTATTCGCCATCGAGATGGTGGAACGGCTCCGAAAAGGATGCTCCGACAATTACCGTCGTGGCGAACTCGCCACAGCATCCCCCTCCTTACCCGGTGCGATGACAGTAAAAGGATTCTTCGACGACACCTGCGGAAAGCTCAAAGTATGGTCGCCGCCGGAACCCGGCTTCGACCGATATGTGGTGACGGTGGATATAGGCGGACGCACCGACAGAGCCGACTTCTCGGTAATTGCCGTGATCGACCGCTTTTCACCCGCCGGAGCGCCGGAGGTAGTGGCACAATGGCGCGGACATATCGACCACGACCTGCTCACCGCAAAAGCCGCTGCAATTGCTTCGTGGTATGGCAAAGCACTGCTCGTGGTGGAGAGCAATTCGCTCGAAAGCACACAATATGCCCCAGATGCCGACAACGCACTGGTGCTGCTGAGCGAACTCAACCGCCACTACCCTAACCTATACCGGCGACGTGCTCTCGACTCGGCATCGCGCATGCCGGAACAGAAGGTCGGATTCCA
>CANPDS010000278.1 GCA_947573015.1 uncultured Muribaculum sp. | reverse complement strand
ACTTATAAGGATTCGATCCGTAAATACCCTCAAACAGAGCGTTTAGAACGGGGAATATCTCAATATCGCGATTATAGTTGACAGCTTTCACCCCATAGGCATCAAGATGGAAGGGGTCGATCATATTCACATCGTTGAGATCGGCAGTGGCAGCCTCATAAGCGATATTGACAGGATGCTTCAGAGGAAGACTCCACACAGGGAATGTCTCAAACTTCGCATAACCGGCCTCAATACCACGCTTATGCTCATTGTAAAGCTGGCTCAGGCATACCGCCATCTTACCGCTGCCAGGACCAGGAGCTGTCACGATCACCAACGGCTCGGTAGTCTCGATATAATCATTACGCCCGAAACCCTCGTCAGACGCAATAAGCCCTACATTGGCAGGATAGCCATCGATGATATAGTGAACATAGCTCTTTATGCCCATACGCTCCAGACGCTGCCTGAATGCATCGGCGCTTGCCTGACCATTGTAATGGGTGATGACTATAGAATTGACTTTGAATCCACGGTTCTGAAACTCGCTGCGCAGTCGTATGGCATCCAGATCATATGTGATGCCAAGGTCCTGACGCACCTTATTTTTTTCAATATCTACCGCACTGATAACAATCACGATCTCTGCATGATCGGCAAGCTGGCTGAGCATGCGCAACTTGCTGTCGGGCTGAAATCCAGGAAGCACCCGGCTGGCATGATGATCGTCGAAAAGCTTGCCTCCAAGCTCAAGATACAGTTTGTTGCCAAACTTTGCGATTCGCTCCTTGATATGGCTGGATTGAATCTCTACATATTTTTCGTTGTCAAATCCGTGTTTCATAACGGGACACAAATTTACACACTTTTTATGAATTTTCAATCATCAGAAAAATGTTGATGCGAGTTCCTATAAAGTTTTTCGCACAAATGTCACAGAACAGGAACAAGAACCTGTTTAATCTCATTTTCAAAATTCTTGATCCCCAACCGATGCAAACAATAATCCGGGTCATTTCCCCATTCTTTATTCGGGACAGAGGACATAAACAGTTCCAGCACACCACCCTTGGCTATGTCGGAAAAGTCGAGGTAACATTTATTGTATGGCCTACCATTGAACACCGCACGCTCTATATAGACATTCTCAGGAGCATTGTCATGAGCCACGATGCGAAATGTGGCCCCACTAAAATATTTTCTGTCAAGACTATACTCTATCTCGTCAAACACAGGGGAAGTTATCTCCATACGTGTCTCGCCGGGACAAGACGGATGTAAACCTGAGGCTGCAAGCACATACCATGCCGACATATGGCCAACATCTTCATTGCCTACCAGTCCTTCAACACCGGTTTTGTACGCTGTGCGACAGATATTCCGCGTATTCTGCTGTGTCTTCCACGGCGCACCGAGTTTATTATATAGGAACGGTACGAAATGTACCGGTTCGTTGGCATGGTTATAGTAAGCATTCCACTTCATATCTGCAGGTGTCTTGATGAAAAGCGAATCAAGATCAGAGATTGCTTTTTCACGGCCACCCAAAAGCGATGCAAGCCCATCCACATCATGAGGCACAAACCAACCCTGCTGATATAGGTTCGACTCAATGCAACCGAACCCCTCCAATGTACGCGAACGAACGAAATCCCATTCAGCCCAGCTTCCATCAGCGTTGCGAGGACGGAACCATCCCACCTCCTCACTGAATACATTCCGGTATGCCTGGCCCTTTGCATCAAAGATTCCGACAAGCGAGTCATTACCGCATGCTTCGGCAAGACGCGCCACACACCAATCACCATAAGCATATTCAAGCGTATGCGACACACTCGTAGGTTCAGGCGTATAGCCGAGGCGCCCTGTACCGAAACGTTCTGAAGTATTCACAGCATAACGCAACGCACGCTCCACATCAAATGTCCGGATACCTTTCACATATGCATCAGCTATCACTGGCAATGCAGGATTTCCGAGCATACATCCCGAGTAGGCATTCAGCAATTCCCAGCGCGGATAATATCCGCGGCTACTCTCCCCGGCAAGGTCGATCAACGAATTGATCTGATCGCTCACCACATCAGGATTTATGATATTCTGTAACGGAAACTGACTGCGGAACACATCCCATCCACTGAATATCGTGCGCCGCACATAACTTCCATCAGTACGACGGGGCTTGCTATCTGCACCCATATACCGGCCATCCACATCCGAGCATACGCGTGGATCGATCATCGTATGATACAGCGCTGTATAGAATATCGACCTTTCATCCTCACTACCACCTTTCACACTCATGCGTGCAAGCGCTTCATTCCAGTGCGTCCATGCAGATCGCGCCACGTCATCGAAACTATGTCTATCCACCTCCGCCATATAATTTCGTTCCGCGCCATCAATATCCACAAAGGATATACCTACCTTAAGCGTAATGCTCTCATCTTCTGCTGTGGCATATTCCGTAAAAAAGCCTATATGCCGTCCTTTCAGTTCTGGCTCGCCACGCACTATCCGCGACTTAGCCACATGTGCAAGATATTCAGGTGTAGCCACATATTCCAAATGACGGTTTGCATCATCAGGAATATCGGCGCTCCAGAATGCATAGTCCGACATAGGACGACTCAGCCGTGCAAAGAAGTGCAACCGATATGACACCTTACCGCCACCATTGCCCCAACCGCCACCATCAGGCGTGCAGTGTATCCACCCTACAACAGTACTGTCATCCTTTACCTTTATATATTGTTCGACGGCTGTTCCTCCTACCCTACGAGCCAGATCAATCTGTATGCGCGACGTGTCACACTCCGGAAATGTAAACCGCATCACACCACATCGGGTAGTGGCGGATGTCTCCGCCGTAATGTCATGATCAGTAAGATGAACACTATAATATCCGGGCCGTGCATTCTCGCTCCGCTTATCATAATGCGATCTGTAACCGGCCATACTACCGTCCTCCTTACCGGCCAAGGGAGAAAACCGTCCGCAGGTAGGCATAACAAGGAAATTGCCAAGATCGCCATACCACCCCACCCCACTCATTTGTGTAAGCGCAAATCCCTCGATCGGAGTGTGCTCATCACTATAACCAGAGCCATTGTCGCCGCCGGTGATGGTATTCGGGCTTACCTGCACCATACCAAACGGCGTGGTCGCACCAGGGAAAGTTTTGCCAAGGCCATGATATACACCGGCACGCTCCATACTTGTACTTGCACCCACCATCGGATCAACATACTTCGCCGGACCGTCCATATTGATTGATGATAATACGGCATATTCCCTGCCAGCGTGTATTATCCCGATGCTGCCGAAACAAAAGGCCATGCAGCATACAGCACGTATAATTCCAATATTCATAAGGTATAATCGTTTCATATCTAATC
>CANPDS010000277.1 GCA_947573015.1 uncultured Muribaculum sp. | reverse complement strand
TACGATGGCCTGGCTATTACCGATATTTTTGTTCTTGCAGATAATGTGGCAGGAGATGACAAGGAGGCTCCGGTACTAACAGCATCAATTCCCGCAAATGAAAGCACCGGTGCTTCTGTAAATGGTTCGGTTGTGCTGACATATAACGAGAAAATACAGATCGGAAACGGCGAGGCCTCACTTAACGGTACGCCCCTATCGCCATCAATATCCGGCAAAAGTGTGATCTTCCGCTATAGCGGTCTCTCTTATGGCACATCATACAAGTTCTCCCTACCAGCTGGTGCCATTACAGACAGAAGTGGAAACGAGGCTGAAGCTGTTGATATTACATTTACTACTATGGAGCGTATGCAGCCGAAAGCACGCATGTTTGATGCTATTGTAGACATTAACGGCAACGGTGATTACACATCTTTACAGACTGCCATTGACGAGGCTCCTGCAGGTCGTGTTAAACCATGGCTTATTTTTGTCAAGAATGGTAATTACAATGAACATATCGACATCCCATCCAATAAACCGTTTATCCACATCATTGGTCAGGATCGTGATAAAACTATTATTCTTGACGACCGTCTGTCTGGTGGTGATAATGCAGTGCATGTAAGTATCGGAGCTACCGTAGTCATCAACTCCGACGACTGCTTCTTTGAGAACATCACTATTGAAAATTCATACGGACATGAACAGCAAAATGGGCCACAGGCATTAGCGCTCAATACATCCGGTGACCGCGCTATCTTCAATAATGTCTCGTTGCTTTCGTATCAGGATACATGGATCACTCCTGGAAAATCAGCCTACCGCGCATATGTAAAGAACTCTCTCATAGAAGGGGCGGTTGACTTTATTTATAACAGTGGCGACATATATGTAGAAAATACAACATTGCTGATTACCCGCAAATCGGGAGGATTTATCGTAGCGCCATCACATGCTGAGGATGTAAAGTGGGGCTATGTATTCCGCGATTGTACTATAACCGCACCCGGCGATCCTTCACAGACATCTGTATGGCTTGGCCGTCCGTGGCACAACTCTCCAAAGACTGTATTCCTGAATACCCGTGCCGAGGTTACGATTCCTGCTACCGGATGGTATGAGACAATGGGTGGACTGCCGGTGATATGGGCGGAATGGAATACGACCGATGCTAATGGTAATCTTCTTGATCTCTCGCAGCGTCGCGACACCTATTATTATGTAAAAGACGGTGAGCGTGTATATGGTAAGGCTAAGAATATTCTTACAGATGCAGAAGCCGCGCAATGTGCTCTCCGGTTCCGATTCATGGCAACCGGCTATAAAAACGGAATCCTGTTCAGCACCTGCACCTGTAATAAACGGACAAAATATAGAATGGGATGCAGTGCCATACGCAATTTGCTACATTGTTGCAGATGGTGACAATATAATAGAAATCACGACTTCTACCTCTATTAGCCTACCCGATTTGAATACAAATAATATTTCGGTTCAGGCTGTGAATGAGTTCGGTGGATTAAGCGCAAAAGGAATTGCGGAAGTTGAGACAAGCGGTATGGAGTCAATTGATTTAAATGCATATAAAATCATAGCTATTTATGATGTATATGGGCATTCTCTTACCGAAGCTGTTCCGGGTATAAATATCGTGCATTATCTCTCTGCCGAGGGAACTCTTAAAGTAAAAAAAGTGTTTGTGCGATAAAGTCTGCATTAAAAAATAAATATGAGAAAAGAGGCACCTTAATTTATTGGGGTGCCTCTTTTCATCCAATTCAATATAAAATAATATGCTGCCTGACGTTGATGGTCAGACAGCATATTATTCGAATGTTGTTATATTCAAGCCTGCTTATAGATTGCGGTCTCTGCAGGATTAAATTTATTGATAAAGTCAGCGTGCTTGGTTACTTCAGCTTGAGCAAGATTGAAATATACACGGGCACTTGTGTCGAACAGTTCGGCATTGCGTGATGCATCAAGAATGAGCAAATGACTCATAATGATATTGCCAGCCATTTCTACAAGGCGACGCGCCATAAAATCAAGATAAGCCTGATCTTTTGCCTCGGTCACTTTCTTGACACATTCTTCATATGTTGCGGTAAGCTTGGCGAGCTCAGCACGTAAAGGCTGATAGGTATGGCCGATTTCCTGTGCCTCATAAGTGTGTATGAGGTTGAGATAAGTGCCAGTGGTGACATGGCGTATTGCGGCAACTACCTGCAGCTGAGTTGTGCCTTCATAAATAGATGTAATACGTGCATCACGATAGATGCGCTCGCAGGCATAGTCTTTCATGAAGCCAGAACCACCATGAATCTGTATCGCATCATAAGCATTCTGATTGGCATATTCACTGCCCATGCCTTTTACAAGAGGAGTGCATGCATCGGCAAACTTACTGTAATACTTTGCTTCTTTGCGTTCCTCTGGAGTAAGTGTGCGCTCTTTAGCTATATCATCATAGATTTTGTAGATATCTACGAAGCGTGAGCATTCGTATAGAAGCGAACGAGATGCTTCAAGCTTAGCCTTCATTACAGACAGTATCTCATATACAGCAGGGAATTCTATGATAGCCTTGCCAAACTGTTTGCGGTCACGGGCATATGCAAGAGCTTCACGATAAGCAGCCTCGGAGATTCCGACAGACTGAGCGGCGATACCCAGACGTGCGCCATTCATAAGAGCCATCACATATTTAATGAGACCAAGTTTGCGTGAACCACAAAGTTCTGCCTTGGCATTGCGATATACGAGCTCGCATGTGGGGGAACCTTTGATACCCATCTTGTTCTCGATGCGACGTACTGTCACACCGCCATCACGCTTATCGTAGATAAACATAGATAGACCGCGGCCATCCTTTGTGCCATCCTCGGAACGTGCAAGTACCAGATGAATATCGCTATCACCGTTGGTGATGAAGCGCTTTACACCATTGAGGCGCCATGTACCATCGGGTTGTTCGGTAGCCTTGAGCATTACTGACTGGAGGTCAGAACCGGCATCAGGCTCTGTAAGGTCCATGGACATGGTCTCACCTTCGCAGACGCGTGTGATAAAGCGGCTTTTCTGATCTTCGTCGGCAAACTCATAGATAGTCTCGGCACAGTCCTGCAATCCCCATAAGTTCTCGAATCCAGCATCTGCACGGCTCACAATATCAGCAGCCATGATATATGGAGTAATGGGAAAATTAAGGCCACCGAAACGGCGAGGCATAGCCATGCCCATAAGACCGGCCTTGCGGCAAGCGTCAAGATTACGGGCTGTGGCATCGGCGTATTTTACATGCCCGTCAATTACCTGAGGGCCCTGATGATCTACGTCCTCGGCATTGGGAGCAATAATATTACCAGTGACTTCTCCAACGATATCGAGTACCTTATCGT
>CANPDS010000276.1 GCA_947573015.1 uncultured Muribaculum sp. | reverse complement strand
GTGGCCGACATGATCGATGCTTTCAGCAATCCGTTATGGCGGTGTACTGCTGCCATTGTGTTGGCCACGAATGTGATGAACTGCAGATTGTCTTCAGGGGTTTTGCCGGGGGCGTAGAGCAGCACTCCTTTGTCGGTGCCGAGGCTCCAGTTGTTGTGCTTGCCTGATCCGTTGATTCCTGCGAAAGGCTTTTCGTGCAGCAGCACACGGAAATTGTGTCGGCGTGCTACCTCCGCGATAAGCGACATGAGCAGGAGGTTGTGGTCGTTGGCGAGATTGGTCTCCTCGAATATCGGTGCCAGCTCAAACTGGTTGGGAGCAACCTCATTATGGCGTGTCTTGGCAGGGATGCCGAGTTTATGGCACTCAATCTCCAGATCAAGCATGAATGACTCTACACGGGAAGGGATTGCACCGAAATAGTGGTCTTCGAGCTGCTGGTTTTTGGCACTTTCGTGGCCCATGAGTGTGCGTCCTGTCATGACGAGGTCGGGACGTGCGCTGTAAAGAGCTTCGTCAACGAGGAAATATTCCTGTTCCCAGCCAAGGAATGAGTTGACATGCTTGACCTCTGGGTCAAAGTATTGTGCTACTGCTGTGGCTGCTTTATCGACGCTGTTGAGGGCGCGGAGCAGAGGTGTCTTATAGTCGAGCGACTCACCGGTATAGGCAATGAATATGGTAGGGATACAGAGTGTCTTGTCGAGTATGAATGCAGGCGACGAGATGTCCCATGCCGAGTATCCTCGGGCTTCGAATGTGTTGCGTATGCCGCCGTTTGGGAAGCTTGATGCATCCGGTTCTTGCTGTACGAGAAGTTTGCCTGAAAATTCCTCAACCATGCCGCCTTTGCCGTCATGCTCTACGAAGGCATCATGCTTTTCAGCGGTACCGTCGGTGAGCGGATGGAACCAGTGTGTGTAGTGGCGCGCACCATTGTCGATTGCCCACTGCTTCATGCCGGAGGCTATGCTGTCGGCGATTTCGCGTGAGATTGATTTTTTGTTGTCGATAGCATCGACGAGGGCATCATAGGTCTTTTTGGGAAGATACTCAAACATCTTCTGGCGGTTGAAGACGTATTTACCGTAATACTCTGTAGGACGTTCTGTAGGAGTCTCTACAGGAATGGCTTTACGGTCGAAAGCCTCTTCCACAACTTTAAATCTCAACTTTGACATAAAACTTTGAATATAAGATTATTGTAGACTTGTCTGAATTGTATGTTGTCATATGGATAAGCTGTTGATGCGTTCAACGGCACGGATAGTATCCTCGTAGCGTCCGAATGCGGTGAGACGGAAATACCCTTCGCCGGATGGGCCGAATCCACACCCCGGTGTGCCCGCTACACGGCAACGGTCGAGAAGAAGATCGAAAAATTCCCATGAGGATAATCCCCCTGGAGTGCGGAGCCAAATGTAAGGAGCATCAATGCCACCCCAGACTTCGAACCCGGCTGATGAAAGACCTTCGCGAAGCACTTTGGCATTGCGCATGTAATATGCTATGGTTTCGGCAATCTGGGTGCGTCCCTGTTGGGTGTAAAGAGCTTCGGCGGCACGTTGCACTACGTAGCTTGCTCCGTTGAATTTTGTTGATTGCCGGCGTAACCAAAGATGGTTCAAACTGACTTCAGTGCCATCTGCGGCTATGCCTTTCAGTTCTTTTGGCACAACTGTATATCCGCATCTCAGACCCGTGAATCCTGCGGTCTTGGAGAAGCTGCGGAACTCGATCGCCACTTCTCTCGCGCCATCGATCTCATAGATGCTGTGGGGCACATCGGAGCTACTGATATAAGCTTCATAAGCGGAGTCGAAGAGTATCAGCGCATTGTGAGCCTTTGCGTATTCCACCCATTCTGCAAGTTGCCTGCGGGTAAGTGTGGTACCGGTTGGATTGTTAGGGTAGCAGAGGTAGATTACATCCGGATTATCGACAGGTAGAGCGGGCACAAATGAGTTGGCGGCAGTGCATGGCAGATAATCTATGCGGCTCCATTTGCCATCAGTTAGATTGCCGGCGCGTCCGGCCATGACGTTTGTATCGACATACACCGGATATACTGGGTCGGTGACAGCTACACGGCAGTCGGCCGACAGGATGTCGCCTATATTGCCGGTGTCGCTTTTTGCACCGTCGCTTACGAAAATCTCGTCAATATCCATGTGTATGCCGCGTGAACGGTAGTCACCGTCGACTATTGCCTGCCGCAGCCATTGGTAGCCTTGTTCCGGTCCGTAGCCATGGAATGTAGCGGCATTTCCTTGTTCGTTGGCTGCATTTACCATTGCCTCGACAGCTACTGGACATATCGGGCAGGTGACATCTCCAATTCCCATGCGGATTATATCGGCATCGGGATGTGCTTCCTTGTATGCTTTAAGACGTCGTGCCACTTCAGTGAAAAGATATGTGGCCGGAAGACGGTGGAAATTGTCGTTTATCTTTATCATGCTGCGTTAGTTTTCAATCCCTGTATGAAATTTAGTATCTTCGTAAGTAGGTGCCGTGGAACACTGTTTCTGCCGGGCCGGTCATGTAGACATGTGAATCTGCCGGGTCCCATTCTATCTCGAGATCGCCACCAAGCAGATGTATGGTGGCATGACGTTTACATAATCCGTTGAGCACACAGGCTACGAGTGATGCGCATGCCCCTGTGCCGCATGCCATTGTCTCTCCGCTTCCTCGCTCCCATACTCTCATCTTCAGTTCTATCGGGCTTATCACTTCTAAGAACTCGATGTTTGCCCGGTCGGGCCACATTGGATGGCGTTCAAGCTCCGGGCCAAGAGTATCTACAGGTGCATTGTCGATATTTTCGACGATCATCACACCGTGAGGATTGCCCATAGACACCGCAGTAAGATGTATGATACCGTGAGAAGTATCGATGGCCTCATTCACCATCTGCTGTGCTGGAAATATCACAGGTACAGTCTCGGTGTCAATTTCCGGAATGCCCATATCTACCGTCACGGATGTGATGGTGTCAGTAGCATCCGGATGAAGTCTAAGCACTTTTATGCCTGAAAGTGTGTCTAAGCGGATTGTCGTGGCAGATGTAAGCCCTGACTCATAGAGATAGCGTCCTACACAACGGCTACCGTTGCCGCACATTTTTGCTTCTGAGCCATCGGCGTTGAAAATCCGCATTTTGAAATCGGCACTATCTGATGGACAAATAAGGATGATTCCGTCTCCGCCAACCCATGTATGGCGGTCACTCATCTCGATGGCAAGCTGTGGCAGATTGTCCGGTACGCGCTTCATACAATTTATATATATGTAGTCGTTGCCTATGCCATGCATCTTGGTGAATGGAATCTCTTGTATCATAGGTGTAGAGATTGTGATTATAGCGTATGTTGTTTTCGCTTACAGCTGCAAAATTAGTAAATTCCTAAT
>CANPDS010000275.1 GCA_947573015.1 uncultured Muribaculum sp. | reverse complement strand
ACGCATTGGAATATCACTCCACTGGCAAAAGTGATAAATTGGATAAGATTTATGAAGAAAATGGATGTGGGGAAAGGCTTAATCCCATTTCGTTATGGTGGGAATCTTTACCTTATGGGGATGCATTTGATCATAAAGTCAGTGTGTCGACAGTAGATGATGATTTTTGGGTGGAAGAGCAGGGAAAAAGTTTCTTTGCTGTCGATATGAATGGCGATGGTATCAGTGATATAGTAAGAGTATCGCCGGTAAACATTACAATGAATGGAAGTTCATCTCCTGCTACATATGTATATATCAGTCTTAGTAACGGATTCTCGGCCGGGACGGTTCTATACCGTAATCCAATAAAAGTTGCATTACCGGCATCAATTTCATGGCAATCAATGTTGCGTGCTATGAGTGGCTCATCAGTTCTTGATGTTAATGGAGATGGATATAATGATATTATGTTTTCATTCTATAATCAGGATGGTGACTATTGGAAAAATGCAGACTATTACATAATTTTAGGGAATAAAGTTGTGACAGGTAGTGAAGCGGAAATTAGACCTGCGTTTACGTTAGGTTTGCAGGCCGGTCAGGAAGTACCATTGACTGTTACATTTGATATGGATAAAGATGGTAGAGATGATATAGTATGTGTAGATAAAGCTTCAATTAATGGAGGTTATGCAGCTACTATTGTAAAGTATGAGAAAGTAACGGAGAAGCTTTCTTTGAATCTTCCTGAGACTCCAAAAAAATTATTTTGCGGAGATTTCAATAATGATGGACTGACTGATATTATAATTTTATATAAAAGCGGATATAAAATATACTTCAACAACGGTGGAACGCCGGATGATCAAAAATTCACGGAGTCCAATTCAAAAACCGGAACAGATATTTGCGACAATTGGCGTTGTGAACAGGGCGATTTTGATGGTGATGGTCTTATTGATTTTGTTTATAATGTGAGGGGTGAGTCGTGTCTGTGGATTGCACGTAACAATGGTGACGGTACATTCACGTGCACTCAATCTGATGATATAGGTGTAGCAGACCGACGTACTCTACAGAAAGATGATAATCGCTTTTCGGTCAAGGTTTGCGATATGAATCATGACGGAAAATCAGATGTGATGGTATGCAAAGCGGAGTATTCAAATGCCGGGATATTCGATTCCACACAAATACGGTGGCTTATTTCAGATGGCACTACGCTAAAAGTGCGCCGCATAGGTAGCCGTAAACGACAGACGGATGCAGAGGAGAATTACATTTTTTCAGGAGACTTCGATGGTGACGGATATGTCGAGGTGGCCAATTATGGTTGTGGACTTGCTGGGTACGATGAAACCTTTTCGGAAAACCAGATCCATTTTTACACCGAAAATGTATTGAATGCTTCGATGGGCAGAGTCACGACCATAATAGACGGCATGGGTAACAGAGCCGATATTACATATGATTATGCTACCAGATATACACGCACCTCGGACAGTTCAAATAGCTATCCTGTAAACACATATGCTCTGCCGTTGCCGGTTGTTAGAGAACTTTGGCAGTCCAATGGTGTTGCGGACGATCAAAAGATACTCTATTCATATAAGGATTTCAAGGTACATATGACCGGAGCTGGGCCTCTCGGCTTTTCGGAAGTGTCACAGACAAACAAGACTACAGGAGAATCTATACGCACAATTATAACTAAGTGGGATGAGGAGAGATGGATTCCCACTGAGATCAAAGTTATAAATACTGTTGGTGACTGGACATCCACCACTATATCTACAACTACTGTAGCGGATGTCAACGGCACATATTTCGCATATGAGTCAAATAATCATGTTACCGATATTGACGGGAATATAGCTGAAACTATCAGCAATTATGATGTTGATAAAGGCGTAATCCTTGATCAGACGGTCAAAAACATGGGTGACAATATGTATAAGAAGGTGGTATATTCCGGATATCAGAATATATCCGGCAAATGGCTTCCGTCATCAATGAAGATGATCCAGAAGCATGTACATGATCCGGCACCGTATACTACAGAGACACGATACACCTATGATGAGAAAGGCAATATTCTGACCACCACCATCAATGCCGGGACTCCTCTTGCGCTGACCACCATCGCAACCTATGATGCCTTTGGCAACATACTCTCCTCGCGTTCATCCGGGCAGGACGTAAAAACTGTAACGAAATACAATGATTACGACAGCAGCGGACGTTTTGTTATAAAAAGCTATTATTATCCGTCAGCAGCTGTGAATGAATTCAGATATGATTGTTGGGGGAATATTTGGGAAAAAGCCGATATTACCGATCCATCCAACGTATTGGTAACTGGTTATCTTTACGATACCTGGCAACGGTTAATCGAGACCGTAGCTCCTGATAGATCCCGCTCTACCAGTATTATCGGATGGGGTGAGGCAAATGCCAAAGATAAAAAATACTACATATTGACGGAAAAGTCCGAAAGTCCATGGGTGCTGACATGGTATGATGCCGTAGGCCATGAAGTGTCGCAGGAATCTTTCGGACCGAAGAATGTTCTACGGTCAAAGACAACCCATTATAATGGCAAAGGTCAGGTTTCGAAGGTCGAGAGTATTGATGGGCTGCTAAAAATATCTCAAAGTTTCACGTATGATGAAATGGGGCGTGTGCTGACTGACAGCCTCAGTTCCGGAAAATGGAAACAGTATGCCTACTACAACCAATGTGTTACAACAAATGAGTCCGGACGAGTTTCCATCCAATACACTGATCCGTGGGGTAATCTGCTTAGAACAGTTGATCCGACAGGTGGTGAGGTGATATACCGTTATAATTCAAATGGCAAACCTTCATCTGTGATTGTCAATGACAATGAGAGCATTATGGAATATGATGAGGCTGGGAATCAGATATTGGCATGCGATCCCGACAAGGGTATCATGAAATATAAGTATGCTGCGGATGGTAATTTGATCAGGCATATCGATGCAAAAGGTGTGGAGACTATAAACACATATGATCATCTTGGACGATTGCTCGAAGTACAGATTGGAGAAGACAGGATTGTTAATACCTATGGTACATCAGGTCCCGGCATTCTGCGTTTGATCGGAAAGACAATGGGCGACAATTCAATAGAGTATGCCTACGATATGTTTGGACGCGTCGTCAACGAGAAACGTATTGTTGCGGGCAATGGTGATTATACTTTTTCTTACGATTACGACGACCGTAACCGTTTGGCAAAGACTGTATATCCCGGAGGTCTCGAAGTCACATATAATTATGACGATTATGGCTTCAACACCAGTGTGGTGGCAGACGGAGATTCAATATATAGGTTTCAGGACTATACCGGACTTGTTTCGAAATCATCATTTATCGATAGTTTGACTTTCCAGACAACCCGCAATTCCAAAGGGTATGAGATATCCAGG
>CANPDS010000274.1 GCA_947573015.1 uncultured Muribaculum sp. | reverse complement strand
TCGGGGCCATACTCAGTGATGTAAAGAGCGGCGAATGGAACCATGTGGAAATTCCATTCTGCAACAGTCCGCATATCGACAACCTTCCCCTCGATGATGGATACACCACAGTCGGAGTGTCGTTCGCCCGCATGCAGAAAAACAATTATCTCTTCAAGACCAAAAACGTTAAATTGGTAGACCGTAGCCGCTATTACATCAATAAGACTATCGAGACCGGCTATTCATTCATACAACCTGCCAATGCTGGCGATGAAGCAACATTTGTGCTCGGTGGTGATCCAAAGACCTCTGCATTCTTAAAATTGGACTTCAACATGGCCCCTGAGATCAGCGATGCCGCCAACACCTCGTTATGCTTCGACGCAGAGATATCAGCTACAGATGGAGATGATGACCCGTCTCTGCTTGGCAACATCACAGGCGCCGGCGGACAGGGACTGTTTCTGGCACAGTGTCCGGCAACCGAGATACAGCAGGCAACCGACAACGCAGGTTATAACAGCATCAAGGCTCTTGACTGGAAGTTTGGCAAACACACCTATACCATTCCATTAGCTTCATTCAAGCTCAACGGAGTCATGACCTGGGATGCCGCGCCTATCACTTCATGCTGGATGTATATCTACGATGATGTAACCAACCTCGAAAAGATCAATTTACGAATATCCAACTTCCGATTCGTGAAGCGTGAGCTTGCCGAGGACAATGATGACAACACAAGCTCAATCGATGATGTAGAACTGGCCCCGGAGGATTGCGATGCCACGGTGACAATCTATAACCTCTATGGCGTACAGGTCTACAGCGGCATATATTCCGAGGCACAGCTCCCTGCAGGCCTCTACGTGGTAGTATCCGCCAAAGGTTCCAGAAAAGTACTGTTCTGATCACAGTATATACATAATCGCCGGCCGATACGGCCTTATCACAACGGTGCGTCAACAGGATTGTTGACGCACCGTTTTTTTATGCCACAAACAGTGGCTGACTATCGGTGTCTTTTTTCATACGGTTCTTATTTTTATCTTTGCATGGTTTATTTCACTTACACTTACCTCTTATGGTAAGCACCTAACATATCATATGAATATCTGCCTGCCACATATCCGCACACGCAGCCTACTTCTTTGCATATTGTTTATATCGGCTATATCATGTTCTAATCAGAGACAAGCATCCAAATTATTGACCGATGCCGAGCGGCTGATGGATGAGCACCCAGATCGGGCACTCGTCATTCTCGATAGCATAAGGCCCGATGGACTTACATCCGCGCGGTTGCGTGCCGACTACGCCCTGCTGCTCACTCAGGCCCGCGACAAGAATTTCCGCTTTGAGACCGACGATTCGCTCATCTCTACAGCGGTCGACTATTTCGACGCTCATCCTGTGGATGACCGGCAGACTCTCGCACACTTCTATCGCGGTGTAGTCAATCTCTATAAGGGAAATCTCACTCTGGCGATCACCGAGGCCCTCACTACCCTCGACGTCGCCCGTGAGCTTGACGACCCTTATATCCTCGCCAAGGCCAACGAACTGATCGCCGACATCTACGTGGCCACCTTCAACTTCGACCACGCCATTCCCTACCGCCGGCAAGCAGCCGACTACTACCGCCTTGCCGGCAAGCAGCTCAACGAGCAATACGCTCTTGTGGACCTTGCACATGAATATGACCGTATAGAGAAACATGAGATCACCATTACAATATTAGATAGTATCTCAGCTACAGTGTCCGATACAACCTTACTTGGCTATATTCATCTAACATATATGCATTCATTAATATCAGTATTGGATTATAAATCAGCATTATCTCACTCAGCAAAGGCCGAACAATTATGGTATGATAAAATTAGGGAATTACAAAATCGTCCTTATGCATCTTATATACACTCCAATCTTGGTCAACTTGATAGTGCCGAATATTATCTAAAACTCGAAGAACTATATAATCCAAATTGTATGGAATTAGAAGCATATCATTGGGCCAAATCAAATATCTTGATGCGAAAGAATGATTATGAAAACGCATTGGAGTCACTTAGCAATATGCTGTCAGTCCATAACAAAGACATAAAGGAACTGCTCAAAACCAATGTCGCACTGGCTGAAAGTGACTTTCACCAACAAAAATCCCTATCCGAGCGACATAAAGCCGAAAGATATCACATAATCACATGGATGCTCATCGCATTCACAACAATGATATGCATCGCATTCTATATATTTCATCGTGAACGGATGAAGCGCAAACGCCTTGAGATAGAAAATCGTATGCATGAAGCAACGGTACTTGTCGCTCGAATCAACATAATAGAGAACAATGCAAATGAATTAAAATCTATAATCGAGAATAAAGATGACCGTCTCAACCAACAGACAATATTGGTCAACCGTCTATTCAAGGACCGCTACAAGGTTCTCAATAATCTTACCAACGAATACTTTGAAAAACGCAATTCGGAAGCGACACGGTCTCTCATTATAAAAGATTTTGAACGCGAAATCGAAAAACTGAAACAGGATGACTATATCGACCAACTCAAAACGATAGTCGATCAGTGCCGCGATAATATTCTCACGCGCATGCGCGAGCAACTGCCACGATTTAAAGAAACCGACATTACATTCTGCGCCCTCGTACTTGCTGGATTCTCTCCTCGCGCAATATGCTTGCTTATGGAAATCACTCACGGCAATTACTACAACAAATGGACCCGCATTCGTGCAAGAATTTCCGAATCAGACGCCCCTGACAAAGAGATCTTCTTAGAATCACTAAATAATCACTTGTAAATCAACACATTATCATCAATATCGCAACTCTTTATCTTTAATGCGTTAATAATCAACTAATTACATTCTCTATATCCGGTGATAAAAATGACATATTTTTATCACCGGATATATTGTTACATATCAGCACATTATGTTCTTCCAAATTCTGTTTTGATAAATATTTTCGCCCTCAAAAATTCCATAGACACACTTCAATTGGCATAAATTTGCAATCAAATCAACATCACATTTCTACTCCAAATTTAACGAATTATGAAGCTAAAATTTCTACTTACATCATTGTTTGTCCTCACTATGGCAACAACTATGGTAGCCGAAGACACTCTTCCTCCAGAAGGCCAAGGAATAAAATTTGAGACCCTACGCCATCGGCCAAAAGATGCGAGCCAAACGGTAGTTTCAGAAAATGTCGAATGCTATTATCTGAACGGCTACCTTCACTTCAACTTCCAAGAACCGGAGGGGAATGCAAATCTCAGCATCATTCAGATTGAAACCGGTGATGCCGCGACATCGACATTCTCCACCCTATCCGACCCATCAATCTATATCGGCACCACTCCCGGCTCATACGAACTCCACATCTCTACCTCCATAGCTATCTACATCGGCTATCTCACAATCGAATGAAGTTAATTCACATATTTAATCATCAAATCTTTATTATCATGCAACACA
>CANPDS010000273.1 GCA_947573015.1 uncultured Muribaculum sp. | reverse complement strand
ACCCGCAAAATGAAACTTCTGAAGGAGCGCATCGACGACTATTGGGCGCGCCACTCCTCGCAGACATCGCTCTTCTACGCCAGTATCGCGATTCTGGTGCTGCTTTTCGGTGTGTTATTCCTTCTGCTCAGAGCATTCTGGCAACGTAAGCGGCATCAGCTGGCACTTATGGAACAGAACAAACTGCTTGAGGAGCAACGCGACATGCAACGATCGCTCAACGAGCAACTACAGGAAGCCACGAAGTCGAAGCTGATGTTCTATACCAATGTGTCGCACGACCTGCGCACTCCACTCACCCTCATAGCAGAGCCTGTGGCGCAACTCTCCAAGGCTGAAAATCTCACGCCACAGCAACACACCCTCATCAAGCTGGCCGACAAGAACGTGAGGATACTCCACCGGCTCATCAACCAGATACTCGATTTCCGCAAGTTTGAAAACGGCAAACTGGAACTACATCTTACCGAAATCGATTTCGGTAGTACGCTTAAAGAGTGGATGGAATCATTTCACACCCTTGCCCGGAAACGCGATATAAAACTTTCGCTCAATAGTCCGGCCAATCCATCGGTCACAGGAGCATTCGATGTCGAAAAGATGGAGCGCATATTTTTCAACCTAATGTCGAATGCATTCAAATATACTCCCGACAACGGCGCGATCACGGTAAGCTACCATGTTGCGGACAACCGGCTTATCCTATCCGTGGCAGATACCGGCGAGGGGATAGCCCAACGCGATCTCGGCAATATATTCGACCGGTTCTATCAGGTAGAGCGCGTGCATCCCAACGGATCAGGAATCGGGCTATCGCTGGTAAAAGCATTTGTAGAATTGCATGAAGGCACTATTACAGTAGAAAGTGCCATCAACAAAGGATCTGTATTCACCATAACACTGCCATTGCGACATATCGATGGAGCTATCTCCACTACCGACCGCCATATGGCAAATGAGGATGCCACTGCCGAGCTGGATGAGATCGACACCACGATCAAGTTTGACTCAGACCGTCCGCTGGTGCTCATCATCGATGACAACCGCGACATACAGCAGCTTGTAGGCGCGTTGCTTTCCGACAGATACAATATCATCACGGCACCAAATGGCCGCGAAGGTGTGCGCATGGCCTCTAAATATGTTCCCGACCTTATTATATGCGACGTGATGATGCCTGTCATGGATGGTATGGAATGCTGCCGGCGCATAAAAGCGGAGATAACCACATCACACATACCTGTGCTGATGCTCACAGCATGCAGTATGGATGAACAGCGTGTGCAAGGCTACGACAGCGGAGCCGACGGGTATCTGGCAAAACCATTCAGTAATGATGTGCTGCAATCACGCTGCACGTCGCTCATCACCAACCGCAAGCGCATCAAGGAGCTATGGCACACCGATTTAAGCCAGTCCCCCAAGAGCAAACTCCCCGAGACCACGGCATCTCAAAAAAATGCTCCGCGACCGGATCTTGACAACGAGTTCTACACACGCTTCATCACCATATTACAGAGCGAGATGTCAAATCCTGATCTCAATGTAGATTGGCTCGCATCGAAAATGGGGCTTGAGCGCTCACAATTCTACAGAAAGATAAAATCACTCACCAATTATTCCCCGGTAGAGCTTATCAAACGGCTGCGCCTAAAGCATGGCCACACACTGCTTACCACCACCGAAAAGACCATCAGCGAGATAGCCTACGAAACGGGGTTCTCCACTCCGGCCTACTTCACGAAATGCTATCGCGACACTTTCGGTGAGACACCATCAGAAGCACGGAGCCGCCTCAGCTAACTCCCATCTACCCCACAATACGACAGCCCACATCGCCAACCTACACATGACACGGAGCACGATGTGGGCTGTCGTATTGTATACGGCGCAACCGATTCCGTAATCCACGGAGGCACACATATCACTTATGTTGCAAAAAATATCAAAAACCGTGCAATGCACTGATTTTGATACTCTACACAACATGATTTATACCCTCCATGCTTCTCTCCGCATTAAATTTGCCACAGAATCAATCACAACCACAAAACAACTATAATCATGAAAAAAACAATCCTCAGTGTAATCCTGTCACTGGTAATTGCGGTAATGGCGCATGCCCAGGATATCACTGTGCAAGGAACGGTAATTTCAGCCACTGACTCAGAACCGTTGATTGGCGCAAGCGTTATCCCCGACATAGCGGGAAGCGTTGGCACAGCAACCGATTTCGACGGTAATTTTGAGATTAAAGTACCGCAAGGGACCACACTCACTATATCCTATGTGGGGTTCCGTACCCAGAGTGTAAAAGCAGAGCCCGCGCTCAAGGTCGTCATGGAGGAAAACTCCGAGCTGCTCGATGAAGTGGTGGTGGTAGGCTACGCCACACAGCGCAAGGTAGATGTAACAGGCGCTATCACCGCAGTCGATGTCAACGAGATAGCAAAGCAAAATGAAAACAACCCCATAAAAGCGTTGCAGGGACGCGTGCCAGGCATGAATATCTCAGCCGACGGCGGTCCCAGCGGCTCGGCTACAGTGCGCATACGCGGCATCGGTACACTCAACAACAACGACCCTCTTTATATAATCGACGGAGTGCCAACCAAAGGTGGCATGCACGAACTCAATCCCGGCGATATAGAGTCGATACAGATCTTGAAAGATGCAGCATCGGCATCTATATATGGTTCACGCGCAGCCAACGGCGTAATCATCATAACCACCAAACGTGGCAACGATCTTAAAATAACCCTTGACGCATCGGTGGCAGCACAGTTCTACACCAACCGTATGAAGGTGCTCAATGCCGAAGGCTATGGACGCGCCATGTGGCAGGCATATGTCAACGACGGTCAGGACCCCAATACAAACGGCCTCGGATACCATTACAACTGGGGCTATGATGCATCGGGCTATCCTCAGCTCCATTCTATAACCATGTCGAAATATCTCGACAGCGCAGGAATCACCCCCGCAGCCGACACCGACTGGTTTGACGAGACCACACGCACCGGTGTGATACAGAACTACAATCTCGCCGTAAGCGGCAGCACCGACAAGATGAGTTCATTCTTCTCGCTCGGCTACTACAAAAACCTCGGAGTGATAAAATACTCCGATTTCGAACGCTTCTCGGCCCGCATCAACACCGAGTACAAACCCGTGAAGGATATCCTGACCATCGGCGAGCATTTCACCCTCAACCGCACCGACGAGGTACAGGCCCCCGGGGGATTCCTCGAAAATGTGCTTCAAGCAAATCCATCGCTCCCGGTATATACCACACAAGGTACATTTGCCGGTCCGGTAGGAGGCTACCCCGACCGTGAGAATCCCCTCGCACGCCTGCAGCGCAACAAGGACAACCGCTATAAATACTGGCGTCTGTTTGGCGATGCATACGTCAATCTCACACCCTTCAAAGGATTCAATGTGCGCACCACTTTCGGCCTCGACTACTCGCAGAAGCAGCAGAGGATATTCACCTAC
>CANPDS010000272.1 GCA_947573015.1 uncultured Muribaculum sp. | reverse complement strand
ATTGTCTTCTATGCCAAGATCGGTGAAGAAAAGGGGGCGTTTGATATAGCCGATGTGGCTACTTCGCTCAACAATAAACTGATATTCCGTCATCCGCATGTGTTTGGCGAGACGAAAGCCGCCGATGCGCAGTCGGTGGCTGAAAATTGGGAGGAGATAAAACTCCGTGAGAAGGGTGGTAACCGTACGGTGCTCGCCGGAGTTCCCTCGTCGCTTCCGGCTCTGATCAAGGCATTCCGTATTCAGGAGAAGGTGGCCAACGTTGGCTTTGACTGGAACGATAATGCGGATATGTGGGCAAAGGTCAAGGTGGAGATAGGAGAATTTGAGACGGAGGCGGCGCTTGGTGACAAGGCTGCTATGGAGGCTGAGCTTGGCGATGTACTGTTCAGTATAGTCAATGCAGCACGCAAGTATGGGCTTAATCCGGAGAATGCGCTCGAGCATACGAACCAAAAGTTTATTTCGCGTTTCGGATATGTGGAGAAGCGGGCTATGGAGCGTGGAGAGCATCTGCGCGATATGTCGCTTGAAGAGATGGACACACTCTGGGATGAGGCTAAGGAGCTTGAAAAAACTAATCTTTCGGGAAAATCCAAGTGATGAGCATTAGAAAGACCAATCCACGCCGCGCCATACTCTTTCTGGGATGTGTGATGGCTTTGTTTGCCGCCGTATTGGTGGCCCGGGCTCATGTTGAGCGTAAATATCGCACCACCGCCTCCACACATATCACTCTTGTGGTGGACAGTGTGGATTATCGTGCGGACCTCACCCGTATGTACGGGAAACTTATCGGTACTCCGCATACGTCGCAACGTATTGATGAGGTGACTCTAACAGTGGGTTCTACCCACTTCAGAGCTACTGATATCGATGGCGTGGACTTCCAACGTTGGTTTCAATGGGAAGATGACGGCATGATTCCCGTGGAGATTGATTTCGAGAGGATGGCGCCGGTACGCCATGGAATACTCAGCATCAATACTCCCAAAGGTGTGGATACATTGCGCATCGACAGGCCATGATAGTCTGTATCACCGAGAAACCGTCGGTAGCCAAGGATATCGCCGCCATTCTTGGCGCTGATGTGAAGCGTGACGGATATTATGAAGGTGGCGGCTATCGTGTGACCTGGACATTCGGTCACTTATGTACGCTTAAGGAGCCGGCGGATTATACAGATATGTGGAAACGCTGGTCGCTTGGTGCGCTTCCGATGTTGCCGGTGCGTTTCGGTATAAAACTCATACCTGATGCAGGTATCGAACGTCAGTTCGGTGTGATACGTTCACTGATCGCCGAGGCCGACGAGGTGATCAACTGTGGTGATGCCGGGCAGGAGGGTGAGCTTATACAGCGCTGGGTGATGCAGCTGGCGCAGACTAAATGTCCGGTGAAGCGACTGTGGATTAGCTCGCTTACTGACGATTCGATACGTGAGGGTTTCCGTGATCTTAAGCCTGAGTGTGATTATGACAGGCTGTATCATGCCGGATTGTCGCGCGCTATAGGCGACTGGATACTTGGTATGAATGGTACTAGGCTGTATTCGCTCAAATATTCTTCGCCCGGCAATGTGCTTTCGATAGGGCGTGTGCAGACCCCTACGTTGGCTCTTATCGTTCAGCGTCAGCAGGAGATCGAGAATTTCACCCCTCAGGACTATTGGGAGCTTAAGACGCTGTATCGCGACGCGACATTCAATGCCGTTGAGGGTAGGTTCAAGAGCGAGGCTGAGGCGCAGGCGGTGGTAGGAAAGATAGCGTCGCTGCCGCTGGTGATCCGTGATGTCGCTGAGAAGAAGGGTAGGGAGGCTCCGCCAAGATTGTTCGACCTGACTTCGCTTCAGGTAGAGTGTAACCGCAAGTGGGGTTGGACTGCCGATGATACTCTTAAGACCATCCAGAGCCTTTATGAAAAGAAGGTGACGACATATCCTCGCGTCGATACCACGTATCTTAGCGAGGACCTTTATCCAAAGGTGCCGGATATATTGCGCCGTATGACTCCGTATGCCCAATGGACAGCTCCGGTGCTTGCGGCGAAGCTACCGAAGTCGAAGAAAGTTTTTGATAATGCAAAGGTGACTGATCACCATGCCATAATACCTACCGGGCAGTCGCCGTCGGGATTGGTGGACCGTGAACGTCTGCTTTATCACCTTGTGGCGATGCGCTTTATCGCTGCGTTTTATCCTGATTGTCTGTTTAAGCAGACAACGGTGATGGCCGATGTGGCCGATGTGGCGTTCAAGGCTTCTGGAAAGGTGATAGAGAGCGCGGGCTGGCGTGTGCTGTTTGCCGATAAGGATAAGAAAAACGGCGATTCGACTGATGGAAATGCCGGTGATGACTCCGGCATTCTGCCACCTTTTGTGGCCGGTGAGTCGGGGCCGCACGAGCCTTCTGTGCTGAAGAAGCAGACGCAGCCTCCGAAACTTTATACGGAGGGTACATTGCTTCGCGCTATGGAGTCGGCGGGAAAAACCGTTGATGATGAGGACCTTCGCGAGGCAATGAAGGAGAATGGAATAGGGCGACCGTCGACGCGTGCGGCCATTATCGAGACTCTGTTCAAGCGACGCTATATTGCGCGTAAGGGGAAGAGTATAATAGCGTTGCCTGCCGGAGTAGAGTTGATTTCTACCATAAACGAGGAGTTGCTGAAGAGTGCCAAACTTACCGGATTGTGGGAGAATAAACTGCGAAGGATAGAGCGTGGGGAGTTTTCTCCTGCCGAATTTATTTCGGAGCTGAAAGAGTTGATAGTGCAGATAGTATACAATGTGCTGAGCGATAACTCTATGAGGCATATAGATACCGGTGCTGCAAATGGTGGAGGCAAGGATGATGCCGGGACGAATCATGCGGAGCAGCCTGCACCTAAGCCTACCAAGCCGCGTGCGCCTCGCATTAAAAGCATTGAGGAGATACCATGTCCGCTCTGCTCTGATGGCCATCTGCTGAAAGGGCGTTCGGCATATGGATGCAGCCGTTTCCGCGAGGGCTGTACGCTAAGGCTGGATTTCTCGGAATATCCATCGGATCTTACGCCCGGTCGTTTGCGTGATATTGTGAAGAAGTCTTTTGCCAAGAAATAAGAATCTTCATTAATGGAGAATGGCGTTATTTATGGATCTCTTTATTATTTAAGTGATTGCCTGTAGTAATAATGATGTCAGGTATGTTTTGTAATTATAGCAGTATATTATGAGTGAGGAAATTTTTCCTATAGTTGATCCGGATGGTACTGTTGTGGAAAGTGCCACCCGAAGTGAGTGCCATGGTGGCTCTATGCAGTTGCATCCGGTTGTGCATCTTCATGTGGTGGGACCGGATGGAACTACATTGTATCTTCAGAAACGTGCCATGACAAAGGATATACAGCCTGGGCGTTGGGATACGGCAGTGGGCGGACATGTGGATTATGGGGAGAAAATCGTGGACGCACTATATCGTGAGGCCCGCGAGGAGCTTGGACTTGAGGGATTTGAACCCGATGCACTCCCGACATATGTATATCA
>CANPDS010000271.1 GCA_947573015.1 uncultured Muribaculum sp. | reverse complement strand
AAATGGGCATCAATCGATCATCTCAGCGCCCAATATAATTGTGGACAATCGGTATGGTCAGTAAATGCAGGCTATATGGGACAAAGGAAGAATGGTTGGGTGAGAGATTATGAAGAGACATGGCGCTATCCTGACCATGAAATGCAACGCAAGGAAACTGGTCTACCCGTCAGCGTCGGAGGAGATAATTTACAGAGCCACCTAAACTATTCACTTTATCTTCCCGGAGAAGACTTGTTGAATGTAAGGTTTGCAACTGATTTTTCACATGTCCCAGGAAAGGAAGAGGGTGACAGGCACGCGCTACTTTACTCGTCGGGGACCGCTGATCCATTGACAGTCATCGAACATACTTCGGAACGCAGCATATTGCCATCGCTCAACTTGTATTACCTACATAATACGCAACATGGAGGTCACTTCACGATTGACATTACCGGCTCATACATACACACCAACACACTGCATAGCTACAGTGAGAGTAAAGACCAAGTATTATTGTCAGATATACAGACGAGGGTGAAGGGAGATACATATAATATTACCGGCGAAGGAATATACGAGATTAAATCCGGTGGCGGTCGGTGGATAGCCGGAGTACGTGAAAGCTATACTGCGACTGATAATCATTACGATGCAGGATATATGACACGGGTGAAAGTGTCACAAAACATCGCTTCGCTTTTTGGTGAGTATACCAAAAGTCTGGGTGCATGGAGCGTGATGGGTAATCTCACCGTTTCTTATCTGCATTCGCAACAGGATGGAACACATATAAATAGGCCATCATTTTCCCCAACGGCAAGCATTTCGTTTGCTCCGACGGAAAAGTGGTATACGCGTTATCGGATTGATACACACACCAGACTACCGCAAGTGTCTGCTATGAGTGACGTTGAACAAGTGATACAGACCGGAATGGTGCGCCGAGGCAATCCTGAACTAAAGACATCGGCAGAAGTCTCCCAACAATTCGCTGCCGGATATGACCTCGGCTGGGTCAATGCACATATGACACTTGATTATTCCTACGAAAAGCATCCTGTGATGGAATCTGTGACATATGAAAATGGGATGTTTGTAAGAAGTTATGATAATCAACGCTCATTTCAACGTCTCTTAGCCAGAGCTTCGCTGAATGTGCGTCCATGGATGGACCACCTTTCATTTACAGTATCTCCTGTGATCGACCGTTATTTCAGTCACGGCAATTCATACAGGCATGCCCATACCATATTCCGGCTGGGGCTTGGAGTGGACTTCTCCTATGGCAATTTCCTGTTCTATGCCAATACCATGTCAGGGCCTGCCAACTCCATGTATGGGGAGGAAATTATCGAAGAGAAGGATATGAACATGATAATGATAGGATACAAGAGACAGAAATGGTCGGTACATGCCGGTATATTCAATGCATTCATGAACGAATATTGGATGGAAAGCCGCAATCTTTCAGCACTCACACCTTATGTCTCCAAAGCATACAGCCGTCATAATACATATTTTGCACTGAAGTTATCACTATCTCTTGGTTTTGGTCGTCAACGTGACAACAGGTCTATTCCTGAACGGAATATGGATGTGGATTCCGGCATAATGAACGGTCTTAAGTAGAAAGGCTCCAATCCATGTATATCCCAGTGAGAATTTCTATCTTTGCAAGCGAACTGGAGAGTGTTATTTTATGATCACTTATTCAAAAGATACGCATATGGAGATTTTTCAGAGAATTACAATTTTATCACTGTCGGTATATATCTTCTCACTGTTTGCTGTCGGATGCGGCAACAGCAACAAGTATTCCGAGATGGAATCGGAATTGCATTGTTTTGTGGCAACAAAGAATGCCGCCATCGGAGTTGCTGTGATTGTTGATGGCAAGGACACCGTAATGGTCAACGGAGATAAACTATTTCCGATGATGAGCGTATATAAATTGCCCGTAGCCATGGCTGTGGCTGATTACTGCCGACAGAATGGCGTTGGATTCGACAGCACATGTCTCGTTGCAGGAACCGCACTTCATCGCGATACATACAGCCCTATGATGAGAGTCTATGGAGAGGTTGATTCATTCCGTATATCCATCAGAAAGCTACTGGAATATACCTTGCAACAGAGCGACAACAATGCCTCCGACATACTGCTTGATATGGCAGGAGGTGCAACATTCGTCGCTAAATACCTATCATATAATGGCTTTGAAGGCATATCCATAAGATGGAGCGAAGATGAGATGCATAAAGACACTTCCAGGTGTTGGGAAAACAGTTCTACCCCATTGGCAATGGCCAGGTTAATAGATGCTTTTGATACTGACAACGAAGCAGATACTCTACATTACGACCTTCGCCGGATGCTTGAGACATGCGCCACTGGCACTGACAGATTGGCGGCTCCACTAATCCATGACAATACAATCATAGGTCATAAGACCGGCACCGGTGATGTGGATGCTGACGGGAGTATTTTGGCACTCAATGACGCCGGATATGTGCATCTGCCCAACGGACACAGATATTCAATTGCAGTATTTATATCCTCTTCACCCTACGACATGACAACGACCGCAGCTATTATAGCCGAAATATCGCGTATTGTAGTGCAGAATATCGACCACTGATATGCGGCGCGGAATTTATAGGCACTGTGTCTAATCCCGTCAAAAAATTATGCAACGATGATCAGAGGGAAAGGTGAAGTATCGGAAACGGTCTGCCGGCCTCATCCCTCTCATCACGGCTCACAATATGGAATCCCTTCGCTTTGTAAAACTCCAAGGCAGAGGGATTCTGTTCATTTACATCAACGCTCACGGCTGCAAGCTCTATGGCATGATTGATAAGGCGCGTACCAAGCCCTAGGCCGCGTCGGCAATCATCGATAAACAACATTTCAATCTTATCATCAGCTATACCGATAAATCCAGCAATCGTTCCATCCACCTCAATGCAGAATAAGTCGACATTAGGAAAATAATTAGGTATCAAAGCCATCTTTATTTCACCGATAATATCTTCGGTGAGAAAATCATGTGTGGCACGCACTGCCCGCTCCCATATATCCAAAAGTTGAGGATAATCATTTTCATCACAGGCTCTGATTGTTGTTGATG
Organism: uncultured Muribaculum sp.; assembly: GCA_947573015.1. Taxonomy (GTDB): domain Bacteria; phylum Bacteroidota; class Bacteroidia; order Bacteroidales; family Muribaculaceae; genus Muribaculum. The sequence continues at coordinate 419 of CANPDS010000271.1, read as the reverse complement.
GTAACTGAATATGATATGCCAAACTATCGATTCCATCTAAAACATAGCGATCAAATTGAACGAACCCGCACTTCTCTGCCACCCGTTGCGACCCTCTGTTTCTTGCATCAGTAGTAAGCAACAATGAATCAATTTCAAGACGGCTACTACAGTATGTCAATAAAGCCCGGAGAGCTTCTGTGGTAAGTCCCCTGCCCCAATGCGGGTAACCGATCCAATATCCAACCTCCCGCTGTCCTCCCGTTGCGCTATAATGCTCATCACCGACAGGCACGAGCCCGATACATCCGATAGCCTCTCCAGTCTCTTTGCATATCATGGCAAAATTTGCATCATTCGGTATGAAGAACTTCCGTATGACTTCGCGGCTCATCTCCACCGATGTATGACATGGCCACAACGCCATTTCGCTGACCCTC
>CANPDS010000270.1 GCA_947573015.1 uncultured Muribaculum sp. | reverse complement strand
ACTATCGCCGCCACCAACTCGATCTATAATAGGATTAATATCGTAGCGCTTGCTTTGATAGAACTCCTTACCATTATAGATCATGGCCTTCCAACCATTATGGGTAGCTGAGAATGATTCACGTAAGGTAGAAACCACATATTTAAAGCCAAATTCCTTCATCATCGCCGCAAATATACCCTTATATCCTTCAGCATCCGTATTACCACCTTCCACATCTGCATCAGGCTTGAACCCAAGACAAAGTTCAGCATCCTCTTCATTGCCAATGCAGACGTCAACATACTTCATGAGCGGTCGCATGATGGATTGAGCTTTCTCTGATGTCCATAGTTTTTTTCGGAAATTAAGGTCAACCGACACAGTTACCCCATGTCGCTTCGCTGCCTCACACGCCAAACGTGTAAGCTCGGCAGCCTTATCAGAAATGGCCGGGGTAATACCACTCCAATGGAACCAATCGGCGCCCTTCATTATCTCGTCAAAATCAAAATCAGAAGGATCCGCTTCTGAGATAGCAGAATGAGCACGATCATATATTACCTTAGAAGGACGCATCGACGCGCCTGTCTCACAATAATATATACCAACACGATCACCACCGCGAGCTATATGATCAGTTATAACCCCATAACGACGCAATGCATTTACAGCGGCCTGACCGATCTCATGCTTTGGAAGCTTTGTAACAAACATGGCCTCATGACCATAATTAGCACAACTGACAGCGACATTGGCTTCTCCCCCACCCCAGATTACATTAAAATTGTCAACCTGCACGAATCTATTGCATCCGGCAGGAGAGAGGCGAAGCATTATTTCGCCAAGTGTGATTACTTTTCCCATATCTATTATCTGTTTATTAAGATTATTTTGGTGATGCAAATTTAATATTTTAACTCCATATCACAACCATTGCATCTATTTTTCCTGAGCAGCCTCCACAGAAGCAATTATTTTATGATATTTACACTGCAAAAATACAACCAGGCATTGGCATTTGCAAATTTATTGGGGATTTATTTACCCAAGAGAAAGATTTTCATAATTTTGCACAAACAACTATAATGCAAACAATGGCAACAAGCTACCTACAGATAGAGAATCTCACAAAAAGTTATGGCGACCGACTACTATTCGGCGATGTCACATTCGGAGTATATGAAGGTGATAAAATAGGCATAATCGCTAAAAATGGCACAGGAAAATCCACATTACTTAATATAATCGCAGGCAGAGAAGCTCCGGATTCAGGCAATGTAATATTCCGCAACAATCTACGCGTAGGGATACTTGAACAAACACCTAAATTTGCATCAGGCACAAATGTGATCGAAGCATGCCTGCGAGATGATACCCCAACCTGCAAAGCCATTGCAAGATACGAGGAAGCATTGGCCTCAGGAGACGAACAATCTATCACCGAAGCCATCCATCTAATGGATAGCACCGGAAGCTGGGAGTACGAAGACCGAGTAAAGCAACTTTTATCGCAATTAGGGCTCACAGATCTTACAGCTATCACCGATCATATGTCTGGAGGCCAGAGCAAACGGTTGGCCCTCGCACGTGTAATATTGAGTGATCCCGAACTCATTATACTTGACGAACCTACAAACCATCTTGACATACAAATCATAGAATGGTTAGAGGAATATCTTCAGCGTAGCCGTGTCACACTCCTTATGGTGACACATGATCGATATTTTCTAGATCGAGTAACAAACAAAATAATAGAAATAGACAACGAACGTATATTTACCTACAACGGTAATTACGATTACTATCTCCGTAGACGCCAAGAGAGAATCGAAGCGATGGAGGCCGAAATGGCTAAAATAAAAAATACCTTACGCAAAGAGACTGAATGGATGCGTCGTCAACCTCAAGCGAGAGCCGGGAAAGCACAATACCGCATTGATGCATACCATGCTCTAAATCACCGTAAACAGGAGCTACATTCAGCCAATACACAAAAAGACTCGGTAGAACTGAATGTCAAATCGAGCTATATCGGATCAAAAATTTTTGAAGCAGAGCATATTGCCAAATCATTTGGCGATAAGGTAATCTTAAAGGATTTTTCATATACTTTTGCCAGATATGAACGTGTCGGTATCATCGGTCCTAATGGCGCTGGAAAATCAACCTTTATAAAAATGCTTCAAGGCATCATCACTCCTGATGCAGGAGTATGGAATGTTGGCGAAACTGTCAAATTTGGATATTACAGTCAGGATGGAATTCAGCTGCCACATGGAAAGCGCGTAATCGATGCCATAACGGATATCGCAGAAGAAATTGTGGTTAACGGCGACACCCATTACTCCCCAATGCAATTTCTTAACCACTTCCTGTTTTCGCCTGCCGACCAACAAAAATACGTGGAAACTCTCAGCGGAGGCGAACGTGCGCGCCTACATCTTGCCGCAATACTGATGAACTCTCCTAATTTCCTAATACTTGATGAGCCCACTAACGATCTCGACATTGTAACGCTCGGACTATTGGAAGAATACCTTACCAGTTTCAAAGGATGCCTTATAGTAGTAAGCCACGACCGATTCTTCCTTGACAGCATTGTCGATCATCTGTTTGTTCTTGAAGGAGATGGTGAAGTAAGAGATTTTCCTGGTTCATATAGTGAATACCGCGCCTGGACCCGCGAACAAGAAAAAAAAGAAAAATCACCCATAAATCAAGACAAATCAACAACTTCCAAAAGAACAACAAGGCCACAACGAGAGCGTAATGCCAACAAGATGACCTTCAAGGAACGCAAAGAATTTGAGATACTGACAGAAGAGTTCGACAGCATGACAAAGGAAAAGGAAGAACTAGACCAGATATTCAACAGCGGTGAAAACATCGATAATATCGTAGAATTATCTGCAAAATATCAGGAAATCTGCGATAAGCTCGATGAAAAAGAGCTCCGATGGCTTGAGTTATCCGAAAAATCCTAAGCAGGGGTACAACTATCCTCTGTTCATAGTAATTCAACCACAAAATCGACCGCAAAGTATGGAAGCCGGCAAAACTTCGCAAGCATAATCTGTAATTATACCGGAATATTATTAACTTTGCGCTCAAATATCACTACAATGAGAAAACTATCTGTCGCACTATTTGCACTACTCGCAATATTCAGCGCATCAATCCCAGCGAAAGCAGAATTGCGCTATGGCCCCATGCTCGGTATGAACCTAACCACACTCAAATTCAAGCAATCGCTTATTGAAGTCAATAAAACAGCAGGAATGTCGGCCGGCGTTGCAACTGAAATTATGTTCCCCGGCATTGGATTTGGCATAAATTCAGGTATATATTATGAAATGCGAGGGGCAAAATTGCACTTAGGAGACAAACTCATATGGTCATCTGAGGGCTACGGCACAGTCCGGAGCTACCTGCATTACCTTGAGATACCTTTCCATCTTCGTTTTAAATGGACCCGTATGGCTGGCCTGGAAGACTATGTGGCACCATTCATATATGGCGGTCCGACTTTCAGCCTACTTTTTGGACATAGCCACATCAAAGCCATG
>CANPDS010000269.1 GCA_947573015.1 uncultured Muribaculum sp. | reverse complement strand
ATTCCAAAGCCCGGCATATCTGTCGATTGAGATGATTGCGGCTGCAATGGGTGGACAACCATTCACATGGCCAGTAGGTACTTATATCAATAATGGCACATACAATCATATTATGATGGCGATGGAAACAACTCTTGATAAGAATGGAGTGGTGGTGCATCCTGTAGCCGGTACTCCAGAGGAGAAGAAGGAGCTTGACCAAAGCTACCACCACTTATGCAAACTGCGTGATGAAGTGATCGAATTGGGTATCATTCCTCCAATCCATCAATGGCACGATATTAATCCCAATCTATAAGGATATTTTTTTACACCGGCTAAAGTGTCTTGAGATTCAGAGCTTTCTAAAAAATTACAAGCTTATTAATCTCAGGGCACTTTGCTTTTTATGAGTTGTTAATCATGATGGTACGGCTCTCCACGCAAAATGGTCATTGCGCGATATACTTGCTCGGTAAAAAACAATCGTATCATTTCGTGAGAAAAGGTCATCTGTGACAGCGAAATAAGTCCATCTGCCCTATCATATACCTTTTGTGAAAATCCATATGGACCTCCGACAACAAAGATCAGACGTCGACTCACTGTGTTCATGGCTCTGTCAAGATATTCGGAAAATTTTCTTGATGTCATTTCCCGACCCCGTTCGTCAAGGAGAATCATACGGTCGCCGGGCTGCAATAGTGATAATATCTGTTCCCCCTCCATCTCTTTTTGTCTGTCGGTAGTGGTGGCCTTACTGGTCTTAACATCATTTATAACCCGTATTTCATATGGTATATAATGAGATAACCGTTTAAGATACAAATCAATTCCTACTTTAATATAGGGAGTCGTAGTTTTACCGACAACAATAAGCTCAATTTTCATACAAAGATATTATATCAACTGCGCAAAAGAGCTTTAGCCAAATGCTCGCAGTTTGATTCACTGAACGATCGATTACCTCCCATCTGTATGCTTCCGACATACTTGAAGCCAGAATATCTGAAAATGCGTTTCACAGCAGATATCATAGCACTACTTTCACCGATGAGCCGATTGAATGGCCATGGAGTAGAACACGCGGTAATAACAGCATAGCATTTTCCCTTATGTAGAGGTATTGGAAAATGACCCGATGGACCGTCTTTTATTAAAACCGGCACCATCCGGTCAAATAGCAATTTTAACAAGCCGGGTATATTTGCCCAATATGTCGGAGCGGCAACAAGCAACGCATTACACCACTGTATCGCATCGGCCACTGTTTTCATATCATCGTGGGGCAATATACAGATGCCGGTTTCCCGGCATTTCATACATCCATTGCATGGCCGTACCTGAAGCTGACATGTATTGATCACCCTAATTTCACCTCCGGCATTCTTGACGATTTCGCTGATTGCAGATGCCGCATTAACCACCCTGCTCTCTTTACGTGGTGAAGCTTGTAATATAAGTAGCCGACAGGAGTTATGCATCAGAACTGTTTCTTGGGTTTCACGGCTTGAAACTCTTTCAAATAATTGGGGACAGAATATGCCAGATCAAGAAACTGCTTATTGGAATAGGCCTTTTCGGAGAGGGCCATCATATTAGCAGCTATCGGGTGAATTTCAGTAATAAAATTTGCGTTGGGATGAGTTTCAAGAAGTGGCCGGGCCTTCTCACTGCCATCACCAAAGAAAATCACAGGTCCGCGGTCGAGCTCTTTCCGATAGCTCATATCATCCAGGATAAGAGGTTGTGGCGTCAATACTTCTTGAAGCGCATAATCATGCACAGCCGTATACACTTCCATCCGACGTGCATCAATCATCGGCACAAAAAGAACATCTTCATCAAAAAAATCGCTGAACATCACAGCCACAGTCATGGTCTGCAATGTATCCACACCTATAAGTGGCAGATTCATGGCATAGGCCAATCCTTTGGCTTCCGACAGCCCGATGCGTAACCCGGTATAGCTTCCTGGCCCCATGCTCACAGCGATAGCGTCAAGCTTGAGATCATGTTTTTTTGCAGCATTAAGCATATCTTCAATATAACCGCTCAGCAGCGACGCATGGTTGCGCCCTTGATAGTCTTCCCGATGGTCAATTACATTACCATCCATAGTCAGTGCCGTCGAGCAGACACTTGTCGAAGTCTCGATATTAAGTATTGTTGCCATGATGCAAAGGTACGCATTTCCATAATTATATCAGTCTGCACGTAACACAAAAAAAGTCAGGGACACTCTATGCAGTGTGTCCCTGACTAAAAATATGATTAGATATTTTATGAAATTACCGATTATTCGGCTCCATTCAGTATCTCAAGCATCTTTATTGCCGAATCTGGGATGCGTGTTCCTGGGCCAAAGATAGCGGCGACTCCGGCTTTGTAGAGGAAGTCATAATCCTGAGCAGGAATGACACCTCCTGCAGTAACCATGATATCCTCACGTCCGAGTTTCTTGAGTTCTTCGATAACCTGAGGAATAAGAGTCTTATGTCCGGCAGCAAGTGAAGAAACGCCAAGTATATGAACGTCATTCTCCACAGCCTGTCGGGCAGCCTCAGCAGGTGTCTGGAACAATGGACCCATGTCGACATCGAAACCACAGTCAGCATAACCGGTAGCGACTACTTTAGCACCACGGTCATGTCCATCCTGCCCCATCTTGGCAATCATGATACGAGGCTGACGGCCTTCTCTCTTGGCAAAATCCTCTGCCATCTGCTGAGCGCGAACGAAGTCGGGATCAGCTTTTGTCTCATTGCTATAAACGCCTGAAATTGTTCTGATTACAGCTTTATATCGTACGACTACCTCTTCGAAGGCATCGGAAATCTCTCCAAGAGTAGCACGAAGTCCGGCAGCTTTAACCGCAAGATCAAGCAGGTTGCCCTCTTTGGTACGCACACATTCTGTGATAGCAGCAAGAGCCTTCTTTACAGCCTCTTCATCACGATGAGCCTTCACTTCATTAAGACGTTCAATCTGCTCATTGCGTACCTGAGTATTGTCGATTTCAAGAATATCAATCGGATCCTCATGGTCAAGACGATACTTGTTAATACCAACAATAGTCTGACGCCCGGAATCGATACGTGCCTGCGTGCGAGCGGCAGCCTCTTCAATACGAAGCTTAGGAAGACCGGTTTCAATGGCTTTGGCCATTCCACCAAGTTTCTCTATCTCCTGGATATGCTCCCATGCACGATGTGCTATCTCATTAGTAAGGGCTTCTACATAGTAGCTACCTCCCCATGGATCAACCTGCTTGGTAACAAGTGTCTCTTCCTGAATATAGATCTGTGTGTTACGAGCAATACGTGCAGAGAAGTCGGTAGGAAGCGCGATAGCTTCATCAAGAGCATTGGTATGAAGTGACTGTGTGTGACCCAAGGCAGCTCCCATGGCTTCAATACATGTACGTCCAACATTATTGAATGGATCCTGCTCAGTAAGCGACCATCCTGAAGTCTGTGAGTGTGTGCGCAATGCAAGAGACTTGGGGTTCTTTGGGTTGAACTGGCTTACGATCTTTGCCCAAAGCATACGTGCGGCACGCATTTTGGCAATTTCCATAAAGAAGTTCA
>CANPDS010000268.1 GCA_947573015.1 uncultured Muribaculum sp. | reverse complement strand
GCTCGCTATCCTTCACCCTGCCCTCCGGAGTACATTCCAACACATATCCTCCCGACATATTTTTTGCCGGATCAAGCTTGCTCACATTAGCACGCGACTTGCCGCGCTTTATCTTCTCAACAAGCATATACAGGCCATAATACTCATCGTTGATATAAAGTTCCACAAATCTGTTGCGTGGACTCCAACCTATTCCATCCATCATGGAACCTATATGATAAGCCAATGAATTACGCATCATGGTAGGATCAAGATAATTTGCCACAAGCGCCCACTCCTCATCCTCAGGCATACCGAGCAACGGTGCGGGGTTGTCAGTGTCTCCATCAGGCATCACCAAATCAATGCTATATGGACGTTTAGGAAGATTCCAACTTGTATTTCCTCGTCCCTTTATAAGAATCTGTCCGTTGTAAAGTTCATCATCGGAATAAGTCGACCCATTATCATTGGTCATAACCATATCAGCAAGCAGTTTTGTGGCTTTTACCGATATTTCATCACGTTTTATATCACTTACTTTCTTCCCGTCACGCAAAGTGATGCTGACACGTGCAACGCCTTTCGGCGAGATCAGATACTGAGATCCGGCAGAGGCGTGAATCATTGTAGTTCCTATGGACAACATACAGACCAGGCCTGCTACCAATGCATAAATTGTTCTTTTCATTGACATTAGGGGGTTAATAATCGTTTCATCAACAACGCGTCCGACTCAGTCAGACCGTATTTTACAAAGGTAATTAACTTTTTTTGATGTCAAATTAATTTTGATGATAAATATAAAAATACAGATAGCAACTATCGATTTTTTCACTTAAAAATCGATAAATAACGCAATCCTGGTTTGTTACTTTGCAAAGAATTTAAATCAGGATATTATGAATACTCCATTTCTCACATGGCTATGTATCGTAGCCTTCATGCTTCTGATCATCGTGATCAATATCTGCGCATCCATCCAACGCAAACATATGAAGCATAAGCCACTGTTTCAGATAGGCAAAGAATTTGAAGAATTTTTCATTCCTGGCGACAGAACCAAAGAGGAGGATTTCGATGATGACGAGACTATCTGATCACAGCAAAGGGCGCCCCACGACCAATGAGTTATGCAAATTTCTATCGGAATACAGCGCATGGCTCATAGGCTGCGGCGCCACATGCATCCGTCTGGAGAAAAACGTACGTCGCATCGCTGCGGCATATGGTATGGAGGTCGAACTCACCATAATGCCACGTCATGTGCACATATCGGTGTGGGAGATGAGCCACACAAATGCAGTCACAACAATAGCATCAGTCGCCAATACTCCTATAAGCTTCAATATCAATACGCAACTGAGCGAGTTGAGCTGGGAGATCGCCGACAAGAAAATCGATTTCTCAGATGCTACAGATCGCTTTGAGCGAATTATAACGGATGACCATCAAAGCAGATGGCAGGTATTAGGGCTTGTAACATTGGCTAATGCATCATTTTGCCGCCTGTTCGGAGGCGACGCGATAGCAATGAGCATTGTGGCCATCGCAACACTTGCAGGATATTATCTCAAACAGATCATGCTCAGCCGTAACATCGACATCAGAGTGACGGTGATAGCATGCTCTTTCGTTTCAGCCATACTCGGCGCTACAGATATATTATTCGCTATCGGCACCACTCCGGCTATAGCGCTTGGCACCAGTGTGCTATATCTCGTGCCGGGTATCCCATTTCTCAATTCGTTCAGCGACATGCTCTACCGGCATTACATCTGTGCGTTCAGCAGATTCACTGATGCCATCGTGCTTACATGCTGTCTTTCCATCGGTCTATGCTTGGGAATGATATTAATGAATGTCGGTATGTTCTAAAACCTAAAAAATGTGGATTCAAATATTACAGGATGGATTGTTTGCCGCGATAGCTGCTATTGGATTTGCCGCTATCAGCCGCCCACCAAAACGCGCATATCTCTACTGTGCTATCATTGCAGCCGTAGGTCATGCCTCACGCTATATGCTCATGAGTCAGGAGTTAGCCGGAATGCATATCATACCTGCCACTATATGCGCATCATTCATAATCGGTATGCTCGACGTATTTCTATCTCCGGTAGTGCATGCCCCTGCGGAGACTTGCCTTTTCCCGGCATTACTCCCGATGATACCCGGCATATATGCCTACAAAGCTTTCGGAGGACTGGCCATGTGCATACTCTGTGACCAACCTTCAGCATTCCAAAACAGCTTGTTTCTATTCGCCCACAATGCACTCACATGCGGCACTGTGCTGCTGGTAATGGTTATAGGCGCAACCATCCCTATTTTTATTTTCAAAAAAGTATCGTTCCAAGCCACCCGTTAACCAACAATTATATATTTTTGCACGCAATGGAACTACGTCAACTGAAATATTTCGTAAAAATAGCCGAGACACTCAATTTTTCTGAAGCATCGAAACTGCTTTGCATCACACAAAGCACTCTATCGCAACAGATAAAGCAACTTGAAACCGAGCTTGGCACACGCCTGTTCATACGCAGCAGCCATACCGTGGATCTTACCGAAGCCGGCCGTGAGCTGCTGCCACTCGCACGCCAGACGCTCCATAAAGCCAGCCTGTGCTCCGAGCGTATAAACGATCTCAACGGATTATCGGCAGGAACACTCAATATAGGAGTGACATACTCGTTCAGCCCCATTCTGACTGAAACGCTCATAACATTTATGAAGATGTATCCTCACGTGAAGCTCAACATCTTCTACAAGCCGATGGCTGAACTCATGGAGCTGCTACGCGAGCGCACTGTTGATTTTGCACTTGCATTCAAGCCGACACATGCCGCAGAAGGAGTGGAATCACACATATTGTTTCAGAACTCACTGTCGGTAATCGTGGGCGAATACCATCCCCTCGCCAGTCTCGAACGGATTACACCCACAGAACTGGAACGATACGACCTTGCCTTACCCTCCCAGGGCCTACAGGCACGCAACGCATTCGACCATATAATAGCTCCATATCAGAATTTCCGAATACGCATCGAGCTTAACGAGGTAAACATACTGCTCAAGCTCATACGCAACACAAATCTGGTGACTGTACTCGCCGAAGCATCAATACACAACGAATCAGGCGTAAAGGCCATACCACTCAGCATTCCCGAAAACGAGATGACCGGATGCGTGCATATACTTAAGGATACTTATCGCAAACGCTCCATGCTGGAATTCATCCGGTTGCTCAGCGACTCCATTGCCGTCAAAGAGCGACAGAACGCATGGCTATGATTGCATTTCACATATAGGCAGGCCTTCCTATTTCCCGATATTAATTGTTTTAAAATAAATCAAAGCCAATCTATTAAGACCAACTGGCTACGCGTGATAGCCTGTTTCATGGTCATGGTAGTACATGCTTCTGAGTGTGTCTACTCAAACGATTATTCCTTCTCTTTCCCATCAGAATTTGCCAGATGGTGCGTATGTCTCATCAACGGATTCGTGCGTCCGGCAGTACCTCTGTTCCTCATGGCATCAGCTTATCTGCTTATTCCTTTGCGCTCAGATACCGGCACATTTTTCC
>CANPDS010000267.1 GCA_947573015.1 uncultured Muribaculum sp. | reverse complement strand
ATGGCCGGAAAGGTGACGGTAGGAAGCCGTGTGGTGGTGCCTTTCGGTCGCAAAAAACTCTATACAGCCATAGTGTGCGGCCTAACCCCACGCATACCAGAAGGCTTTGAGATAAAAGAGATAGTGACACTTCTCGATCCATATCCAATACTGCGCCATCCGCAGCTGCGCCTATGGGAGTGGATAAGCGAATACTATCTGAGCAGTATCGGCGATGTGATGAAAGCCGCATTGCCGGCCGGACTGAAAGTCGAGAGCGAGACATTTGTCGAGGTGAATCCCGACTATGAGGAACCACTTGAATCGCGCCTTACAGAAGCCGAGGCTCTCCTGCTTCAGACCGTCGACCACCACGGGCGCCTATCCGTGGCCGATCTGGAACGCCGCACAGGAATAGCGAGCACAACGCAGATCGTGGCACGACTTGTGGAACGCGGTGCCATGATGATTTCGGAGAAACTCGTAGAGCGTTACCGCGCCAAACGTGAGACTATGGTAAGTCTCGGCTTCGCCCACGATGATCCCGATGCCCTTCACCGTGCTTTTGCCTCAGTGCAGAGCGCGCCAAAGCAGGAGCAGATGCTCATAGCTCTGGCCGACATGCTCAACAAAAAGCGCCACAACGGCCTCGAACAGGAGGTGACCCGGTCATCGCTCCTTGAAGCTACCGGACTGAGCACTGCCATAGTGTCGGCACTCGCAGCCAAGGGTGTGATAAAAGTAACTACCCGTGAGGTCAACCGGTTTAAGTTTACAGGAATGCCTTCGGGCATACTCCCGACATTGACCGAGCATCAGAGCGATGCACTCGACAAGATACATCTCGGATTTCTACAGCGTGATGTGATGCTACTCCATGGCGTGACATCGAGCGGCAAGACCGAACTCTATATCCACCTCATCGATTTTGTGCTGCGCAAAGGTGAGCAGGCACTCTATCTTGTGCCCGAAATAGCACTCACCACACAGCTTACACGGAGGTTGCAACGCGTATTCGGCGACAAAGTAGTGATATACCACTCGAAATTCTCCGACAACGAGCGCGTTGATATCTGGAAAAAGCTGCTCCACGACAACTCGCCATGTGTGGTAATCGGTGCCAGGTCGTCGCTTTTCCTGCCCTACTCCAAACTCGGCCTCGTAATCGTGGATGAAGAGCATGAGTCGAGCTACAAACAGTTTGACCCGGCACCACGCTACAATGCACGCGATACGGCCATCGTGCTCGCCTCAATGCACAGTGCGAAGACACTGCTCGGAAGTGCAACCCCTGCCATAGAAACATATTACAAGGCACAATGCGGACGATACGGACTTGTGGAGCTTACCGAACGGTACGAAGGCGCCCGACTGCCTGAAATAGAGATCATCGACATGCTTGAGGAGAAGAAGCGTGGCCGCCAAACAGGCTCCCCCCTGTCGATGAGGCTGCTGCAACTCACACGCGAGGCAGTGGGACGTGGCCAACAGGCCATACTGTTCCACAACCGCCGCGGTTTCGCGCCGGTTGTCATGTGCCGCCAATGCGCCTACGTGCCGAAGTGCCAATACTGCGATGTATCGCTCACCTACCACCGCCGTCAGGACGAGATGGTGTGCCACTACTGCGGCGCCACCTACAAGCTCCCCAACATCTGCCCGTCATGCCGCGAACCCGCCATCGAGGTGTTCGGCTACGGCACCGAGAGGCTGGAGGATGTGGCCGACGGTGCCTTCGGCGATGCCAAGGTGTTGCGCATGGATCTCGACACAACACGCAACAAGGAGAGCTACGACCGTATAATCACCGACTTCTCGCTGCGCAAAGCCCAGATACTTGTAGGCACACAGATGGTAACAAAGGGGCTTGACTTCGCCGGTGTCACTCTGGTAGGTGTGCTCAATGCCGACACCCTTATCAATTTTCCCGACTTCCGGTCGGCCGAACGGGCATTCAACATGCTTGAACAGGTGGCCGGTCGCGCCGGTCGACGCGATGCCGCCGGACGTGTGGTAGTGCAGACCACACAGCCCACGCATCCTGTGATAGGATTTCTGCGCGAACATGACTATGCTGGATTTTACGCTCATGAGCTTGCCGAACGCCATAGATACAGCTACCCTCCGTTCACGCGCGTGATCAACATATACATGAAGCACCGCGATCTGGCCGTAGTGGCCGACGCGTCGATGCGCTATAGCGCACGTCTGCGTGAGCTGTTCGGCAACCGCGTATTCGGCCCCGAAGAACCACATGTGAGCCGTGTGCAGTCGCTCTACATACGCAAGATAATGCTCAAGATCGAGACCGAGGCCTCCATGCGCAAGGTAAAGGAAATACTGCGCTCCGTATATGAGGAGTTCATGGCCGAAAAAGCACTGCCGTCAATGGTGGTATACAACGATGTCGACCCCATGTAGCACAAAAATATAAATCCAACCCAACCTGACAGCAGATGGGAGGGATATATATTTTTTGTGGCCGATCAATATCAGCGGGCTGACTCCGTGATCTTGGAGCGGACAAGACGGTTGAAGTCGTCAGCTTCGAGCAGCTGTTCCACGGTAAGGTGCATGCGGTAACGCCAGTAGTGGCGTGGATTGGCGGGAATATTGATCAGCTCCTCACGCGGATCCTCACGGCGAACCTCACCCGACATCGACATCCAGTCCTGCAACGGGAATATAGCGAGCATCGAGGGCGACTTTAGGTTAAGGCCGATTATCTTCTCGCATATCCACGGCTCGGCATACTGCGGTGCGGCGCCCTGCTCATGGAGCACCTCATTATAGTAGCGCTGAGTGACCTCGCGGTCCTCCTCCCACCACTGGCGTATGCCGCCCATGTCGTGGGTCGATGTGGTGCATACCGACAGATATGGATACCCCCACGTATTGCCGAACTTGGCCTTCGGATCCTTAGGCATGCGCTGAATCTCCAGCGAAAGCATCTGCAGACGGTCCATCACAGCAGGCACACAGTCGGGTATCATTCCAAGATCCTCGGCACATGTGAGCATCGATGTGGCATCGAGCAGCGGAGGCAATTTCCACATGGCTTTGCCATACCAGAAGTCGTTGTGACGGCGGTAATAGAAGTCATTGTATAGGCGGTTGAAGCACCACTTCTCGTAGTCGGTGAGCGACTTGTAGACATATGTAAACTGTGCCGAGATGCGCGGATGATACTTACCCTTCTCGTAGGGATCCTCTATGAAGAGCACCTGATCGATAAGTCCCATCAGGGCATTGCACAGACGGTCGTTCTTTTAATTCTTCTCCTCTGCGGCAAAATAATCGGCCACCTTGCGCTGGGTGTCAAACTCCGGGCGCAGATTGTAGCGTCCATATCCGGCGTCGAGCAGGAAGCGCTTGCGGGCCTCGTCGGTATATTCGCCGAAGAAATCATAAAGGAAGTAGTCGCAGATAAACGGTTTGGTCTGCAGATCGACATTGAGCCAGAAGTCGTAGTTGTGGCGCAGCTCGTCGGGAGTGAACGGAAGGGCCGGATTGAAAATTCCGAGCAGACCATGCACGGCATCCATCGGAATCTGCCATATGCGGAAGAAACCGAGCACGTGGTCGATACGGTAGGCATCG
>CANPDS010000266.1 GCA_947573015.1 uncultured Muribaculum sp. | reverse complement strand
TCTTTGCTACATGGAGATCGAGTACACCAAATCCACTTCCTCCATCGACTCTGTTGTTACCGAAGAAGCCGACGCACCAGCTGAATACTTCAATCTTCTTGGTGTAAAGGTTGCATCGCCCAAGAAAGGCAACATCTACATCAAGCGTCAGGGCAACAAGACCACCAAAGTAGTTATGTAATTATAAATCACATAACATAGCTATTCAGCCGAATTACCAAAAATAAATCACTGAACAACAGCCTCGCAAGCACGTACCTTGGTGACTGTTTCATATTTCACCACAAATCTGAATTCAGTTTCAATATTCACCGAATAGCTTTACTACATAACACAAAATTGACAAGGGTTGCAGCCTGTTCGGCTGCAACCCTTGTTGGATATTATAAGAAGTAGTTATATAAGCGGCAGTATGCTATCGCACATCACCGCCTATATTCCTTATCCTACCACGATATTTACAATCTTACCTGGCACTACGATAATCTTGCGCACCTGCTTGCCTTCAATCCATTTGGCGGCACCCTCGTTGGCAAGAGCAATCTTCTCTATCTCCTCACGGGAAGCATCCGCAGCCACCTGAATGTTGTAGCGGGCCTTACCATTGAAGCTGACAGCCATATTGACGGTCGATTCTACAAGATATTCCTCATTGCATACAGGCCATTGGGCATCGCAAACAGTAGTGTCATGACCGAGCGCATGCCAAAGTTCCTCAGCGATATGCGGAGCGAATGGAGCTATCAGCACCACCACCGGCTCAAGAGCCTCACGGCTGTGGCATTTTAGCTGTGTAAGCTCGTTGACGCATATCATGAAGGCAGCCACCGATGTGTTGTAGCTGAATATCTCTATATCGGCTGTAACCTTCTTTATGAGCTTGTGTACAGCCTTCAGGGCCTCTTTCGATGCAGGCTCATCGCTGACAAGCAGGTTGTCGCCCTTGTAGAAGAGTCCCCAAAGTTTCTTGAGGAAACGGTTCACACCGTCAATTCCATTAGTATCCCAAGGCTTGCTTGCCTCGATCGGTCCAAGAAACATCTCATAGAGACGGAGCGTGTCGGCACCGTAACGGTCAACGATATCATCGGGATTGACCACGTTAAACATCGATTTAGACATCTTCTCAACAGCATAGCCGCACACATATTTGCCATCCTCGAGAATGAATTCAGCATCCTTGAATTCCGGACGCCATGCACGGAAACGTTCTGTATCGAGCACATCGTTGCTTACTATGTTCACATCTACATGGATCGGTGTGGTGTCGTACTGCTTGCGCAGACCGGCCGATACAAATGTATTGGTGTCCTTTATGCGGTACACAAAGTTGCTGCGGCCCTGGATCATACCCTGGTTCACAAGCTTACGGAACGGCTCATCGCGGCACACAACGCCAAGGTCATAAAGGAACTTGTTCCAGAATCGGCTATAGATCAAGTGGCCTGTGGCATGCTCAGTACCTCCTATATATAGGTCAACATCCTGCCAATACTCATCTGCCTCCTTGCTCACCAGCGCATCATTGTTGCGTGGATCCATATAGCGCAGATAGTATGCGCTCGAACCGGCGAAACCGGGCATTGTGTTCAGTTCAAGAGGATACCCCTCGGCAGTCTGCCAGTTCTTGGCACGTCCCAGCGGCGGCTCACCGGTCTCAGTGGGGAGGAACTTATCTACCTCGGGAAGCTCCAGAGGCAGGCTATCCTCCGGAAGAAGGGTAGGGATACCATCTTTATAATACACAGGGAATGGCTCGCCCCAATAGCGCTGACGGCTGAAAATAGCGTCGCGCAGACGATAGTTGACCTTTACCTTACCTATGCCCTTTTCCTCTATGAAGCGCTTTGTGGCGGCTATGGCTTCTTTCACTTCCATGCCGTTGAGATCAAGTTCGGAACTTGCCGAGTTGATCATCTTGCCCGACTTGGCGTCAAAACTTTCTTCCGACACATCGGCTCCCTCGATAAGAGGTATGATGGGCAGATCGAAATGGCGGGCGAAAGCATAGTCGCGGCTATCGTGGGCCGGAACAGCCATGATAGCTCCTGTACCGTATCCGGCGAGCACATAATCGCTCACCCATACAGGAATATTCTTTCCGGTAAGCGGATTTACCGCATAAGCGCCGGTAAACACACCTGTAACCTTCTTGTCGATCATACGCTCACGCTCGGTCTTGTGCTTCACCTCATCAAGATAAGCTTCTACTGCCTGACGTTGCTCAGGAGTGGTGATCATATCTACATATGCGCTTTCAGGAGCAAGCACCATGAATGTTACGCCAAACACAGTGTCGGCACGTGTGGTGAATATCTCCAGCTCAATGTCACTGCCGGCGATGGGGAAACGCATCTCAGCACCCTCCGAACGGCCTATCCAGTTGCGCTGAGTCTCCTTGAGAGAGTCAGTCCAGTCTATAGTGTCAAGACCGTCGAGCAGACGCTGTGCATAGGCCGATACACGCAGACACCACTGATACATCAGTTTCTGCTCCACTGGATAACCTCCTCGCAACGACAGTCCCTCGCTAACCTCATCATTGGCAAGCACAGTGCCGAGCTTCGGACACCAGTTTACCATCGTATCGGCAAGGAAAGCTATGCGGTAGTTCATTAGTGTGTCGCTCTTTTCCTTTGGCGACATGCCATTCCACTCTGCTGCGGTAAACTCCATTTCCTTTCCGCATGCGGCATTCACACCGGATGTACCTTCTTTCTCAAAGTGGGCGATAAGATCACCGATGGGAAGAGCTTTATCGGCTGTACGGTCATAGTAGTGACCGTACATCTTCATGAAAGCCCACTGCGTCCACTTGTAGTAGGAAGGATCGCATGTGCGTATCTCGCGGTCCCAGTCATAGCAGAAACCGATCTTATCGAGCTGCGAACGATAGCGGTCGATATTTTCGAATGTGGTTTTCTCCGGATGCTGACCTGTCTGTATGGCATACTGCTCCGCCGGCAGACCGTAGGAATCATAGCCCATAGGATGGAGCACATTGAAGCCGTTGAGACGCTTGTAGCGTGAATAAATATCGCTGGCTATATAGCCGAGGGGATGGCCAACATGAAGTCCGGCTCCGGAGGGGTAGGGAAACATGTCGAGCACATAGTACTTCGGCTTGGAAGAGTCGATCTCGGTCTTGTAGATTTTATTTTCTTTCCAATACTGCTGCCAGCGTGATTCTATCTCTTTATGATTGTATTCCATTATATATTGTTTTTTCTTTCTAATCTGGAAGTAGCGGAAATCAGAGGCCAAGGGTGGCGCTTATTTCCAGCATTCTCTCTATAGGCTTGCGGCCGCGCTCAGCCACATCGGCATCAACGTGCACTTCGGGCTGCTCATACTTCAGGCAGTTGTAAAGCTTTTCAAGAGTGTTGAGCTTCATATAGGCACAATCGTTGCATGCGCATGTAGAATCATTAGGAGCTGCCGGAATGAATGTCTTGTCTGGACAACGCTTACGCATCTCATGCAGGATACCGCTCTCGGTGGCTACGATAAACTCATTTTCGGGCGATTCCACTGCATACTTCAGCAACGCGGCTGTAGAGCCTACCTTGTCGGCAAGCAGTATGAGCTGACGCGGACATTCG
>CANPDS010000265.1 GCA_947573015.1 uncultured Muribaculum sp. | reverse complement strand
CGGCATACGTCGTGCTATCGGCGCGAGGCCATTCGATATCATAGTACAGATCTTGTCGGAGGCGGTGGTTCTCACCGTGGTTGCCGGAGTGGCAGGCATCTGTTTTGCAGTGATGGTCCTGGCGTTAGCAGGCAAGCTTACCGCCTCTCCTGACGGGACGGAGGTCGGCTTTCAACTTGCATTTTCTTCTGCATTGACGATACTTGGCGTGTTTCTTGTGCTCGGCATCGGTGCCGGTACCATTCCGGCTATCAAGGCCATGCGTATAAAGCCTATAGAAGCGCTTAATGATAAGTAGGGAATATATTGAAGAATAATAAACAATCATAAATACATAATTACAATGAGGAAAGCCTCACGAATCATTCTCTGGTCGATAGTTGCCCTGGTATTTGTGGGTACATTTGTCTATCTTTATCTGAGTTCGCGTGATAAAGCGCTCAGCTATGAACTTGTAAGCCCTACAACGGGTAGTATAAGCCGTTCAACCGTTCTTACCGGAAAGATTGAGCCGCGTGACGAGATTGAAATCAAGCCGCAGATATCCGGCATTATTTCTGAAATCAATGTTGAGGCCGGCGATATGGTGCATGCCGGTGATATCATCGCTAAGATCAAGGTGATACCTGAAGAGTCGCAGCTGTCGGCGGCATCGGCGCGGGTGGCCACGGCCAAGATCGCGCTTGAGCGAGCCAAGCAGGACTTTGACCGTACATCGGGACTTTACGAGCGAAAGTTTGTGGCTCGCGAGGAATATGAACAGTCAGAGACTGAATACAAGAAAGCTGCGCAGGAACTTGATGCTGCTGAGGATGCTTTGCGTATCGTGCGCGAGGGTGTCAGCTCATACAATGCGAATGAATCAAATACTCTTGTGCGCGCCACCATTGATGGGCAGGTGCTGGAGGTGCCAGTCAAGGTAGGCTCATCGGTGATTCAGGCCAATACGATGAATGACGGTACCACAGTAGCAAAGGTTGCTGATATGCGCAACCTGATATTCCGTGGCAAGGTAGATGAGACTGAGGTTGGACTGCTGAAGGTCGGAATGTCAACCGTCATATCTATAGGAGCGTTGCCCGATGTCGCTCCTGATGCTATGATAGAGTATATCGCGCCGAAATCTACGGAGGAGAACGGCTCTAACACATTTGAGATAAAGGCGGCTATCGAGGTGCCTGACTCTGTCAATCTTCGTGCCGGCTATAGCGCTAATGCCACGATCACTCTTGCGCGTGCCGATTCAGTAATGACAGTGCCGGAAGCTGTGATAGAGTGGGGCGCCGACTCGGCTTATGTATATGTACTTACTGATAGTGTGCCTGAACAGAAATTTGAGCGTAAGGTGGTATCTACAGGTCTGTCAGACGGTATCAATATTCAGATCAAGGATGGACTTGATGCATCGGCCCGTCTGAGAGGAAATGAAATAACAGGTAAATAGCGATGAAAAAACTTGCATCAATAGTTTTCCTCCTCCTTACTATGGGCGTTGTGCCTGTGGCGGCAGAAAAATGGAGTCTGGATTCATGCATCAACTATGCACTCGACCATTCGTTGAAAGTACGTGAGCGCATTATAGGTATGCGCCAGAGTGATGTGGAGGTTGCGTCTGCAAAGGCCGGCTATCTGCCTACTCTCAGCGCACAGCTGGCACAGGGTTGGAATATAGGCCGTGGTCTGACTTCGGAAAATACATACGCCGACAGAAATACATCGAACACCCAGTGGGGAGTGAATCTATCCGTGCCCCTTTTTGACGGACTTGGCACTCCCCGGCAGGTGGCATATGCAAAAGCCAATCTGGCAGTGGCTCTACAGCAGATGGAGGCCGTGAAAGATGATGTGACGATGAATGTCATCGCCGGATATCTTCAAGTACTCTATCAGAAAGAGCTACATCAGGAAGCGCTACATCAGGAAGCTTTGTCGGAATTTGAACTTACGCGGCGCAAGGCTCTTCTTGAAGCAGGAAAAATTCCGGAAGTGGATATGCTCGAGGCTGAGTCGCAGCTTGCTCAGGACCGCATGTCGGTAGCTACGACAGAAAATGACACACGTCTTGCGCTGCTTGATCTCGCTCAGCTGCTCTATGTGGACGATGTGGAGATCTTTGATGTCGAGCCTCTCGACAACCTGTTGCCGCACGAACCTTTGGCACCTCTCTATGAACTATATTCACGAGCTCTTGGCCGCAGCTACAGCGTGTCGGCTGCAAAGGCCAATATCGTGGCGGCAGACAAGGGTATCTCGGCAGCACGTACCGGCTATATTCCACGCTTGTCATTCAATGCCGGTATCGGATCAAGTTATTATACAGTGAGTGGATTTCCGAATGAATCGTTCGGGAGGCAGATGAAGAATAATTATGCCACATCTTTCGGATTCTCACTATCAGTACCATTGTTTGATGGATTGCAGACACGCAATCAGGTGAAGCGTGCTCAGGTACAGAAAGTAAATGCCGAGCTTATGCTCGATCAGGCCGAACAGGACCTCATGCGACAGGTTCAGCAGGCATATTATCAGGCCGATGGTGCCCGCCGTCGTCTTGCCGCCGGAGAGACTGCCCGCGATGCGGCAGACAAGGCTTTTCTGGCAATGCAGGAAAAATATAATGTTGGACGTGCTACCCCCACCGATTATGAGCAGGCCAAGTCTAAGGCCCTTACAGCAGCCACTCAGGCTATACAGGCGCGTTATGAGCTTATTCTGCGCACTCGTCTACTGGAATTTCTCACGACTCCGCGCTAAGAGTATGGTTTAAACAGAAAGTTAACGATTCTTATTGGGGTCACTGGGCTTCCGGCTGCATATGCGGGAAGCCCAGTGTTATGTTGTGAAGCGTGTTTACAGGCTTATACGGGCCTGACAAAACTGTTGGCGGATTCATATAATATTGTTACCTTTGCCGGAAATATTATATTATGTCTGAATTTGTTGAAACAATCAATGAAGAGGAGGGCAAAGGTGGCCTCAACTTCGTGGAGCAATTGGTAGCGGAAGATCTTGCCGCAGGCAAGAATGGCGGACGACTCAACACGCGTTTCCCGCCCGAACCTAACGGCTATCTTCATATTGGCCACGCCAAGGCCATATGCA
The DNA here is from genome assembly GCA_947573015.1 of uncultured Muribaculum sp. Classification (GTDB taxonomy): domain Bacteria; phylum Bacteroidota; class Bacteroidia; order Bacteroidales; family Muribaculaceae; genus Muribaculum. Next base: position 525 of record CANPDS010000265.1, on the reverse strand, counting down.
TGGATTTCGGTGTTGCTGAAAAGTTTGGTGGCACATGCAATCTGCGATTTGATGATACAAATCCTACAAAGGAGGATACAGAATATGTCGATGCCATTCGTGAGGATATCCATTGGCTCGGTTTTGACTGGGGCGACCGCGAATATTACGCAAGCGACTATTTCCCACAGCTATATGATCTTGCCATCCGTCTTATAAAGGAGGGCAAGGCTTATGTCGATCATCAGACGTCGGAGGAGATTGCACGTCAGAAGGGTACTCCGACTCAGGCCGGTGAGAACAGTCCTTATCGTGACCGTCCGGTCGAGGAAAATCTTGATCTTTTCCAGCGTATGAATGCCGGTGAGTTTGATGAGGGTACATATGTGCTGAGAGCGAAGATCGACATGGCATCTCCAAATATGCATTTCCGCGATCCGATCATGTATCGTATCATCAAGACTCCACATCACCGTACAGGCACTACATGGAATGTATATCCCATGTATGATTTTGCACATGGACAGAGCGACTACTTCGAGGGTG
>CANPDS010000264.1 GCA_947573015.1 uncultured Muribaculum sp. | reverse complement strand
GCGAGGATGAAAACATCCGCACCTATGAGGATGCAGTCGCCCACGTCCCCGGTGTAAACGTCATCAACGATGGAATAATGTTTCATCAAACGCCAGTAGCCGTATGGGTTGATGGTAGATATTTTGGGTGTGCACCGCCAGAAATGAACAGAATGCGCAATCAAAATATATCTTTGGGTGTACGTAATATTAATCGAAAAGCATTACAAAGTATTGGATATGGAGTTATGCCAGTAGACAGTGAAGACACATCAAAATATTATAAAAAAACAGATTCTAATTACGATGTCGGATTGTATACAAATCAACTAACTTTAAGCGATTTAGAAAGCATGTATCCCTTTAAGGATAATAAATCCGTATCATATGTGCCGCCACATTTCTCAATGTTTTTTCAACAAGGAGCAATTAATGACAGAGATATTTTGAGCCGTACAAATGGAGGAATTCTTAATATAGTTACCAAAAAACCTGGTGAATTTAAGAATGTACTTTCTTTCGAATTTCAAATAGTTATGCCTCTGGGCTACCAGAAATCTAAGAAATTCTACGTGCCTGAATACACTCCCGATGGCATTGCTGAAGACCAAACGGGAGCCACCCTCCGTTGGCTCCCATCCATAGACCTCACCCGTTCTGTTGAGCTACCCATCCCTCCAAATATGGTGCAACATGATGTGCTACTTTCTATCGAAGGAATAACTCAAGACGGTAAAATAATCAACTTTTATTTCAGTGAAGAATAGGATTAATCCTATTCTTCACATCCTGATGTTGTTTCATCACAGACATTACTTTCATTACACAGCTCCGTTTATTGACATGTAAAGGTTTGTATTACAGTGTAATCCACTACTGTGAGTGCGCATTCTTCTGAGACTACGCATTCTTCTTCTGTGACTATAGGTGCAACACATCCATCTTCATATGTCATCCCACAGTTTCTTAATGTTTCAGCACACGCAATTCCAACTGTATTTTCACATGTATCCTATTCTGTATAAATACATGGGCGATCAGCAGTAGCTTCTCCACAAACCCAAAGTTGCGATAATGGGCAACCACTACAATGACGAATAATCAATCATTCACTTAAATTTTCTTAAATACAATAGAGAGATGCTAACCTATTGAATCGTTCAGGAGTTTTAATATCAAACTTCTACTCTATGTATCTGCTATTGAATATTGTATCTCTACGGAGACTATGCCGCGGAATCCTTACCGGAATACTGCTGACATCCTTGCTTCCACTCTGTGCGGCCAATCCCGTAAAAAAAGAGGGAGCACTCACCGACTCCATACCTGCCCATTGGACCTACGACGCGCATTTCAACCAGTCGCTACCAACCGATGACAATTGGTGGCATCAGCTTGGCGACCCGCTCCTCGACTCCCTGATAGCCAGAGGTATCGAGAACAATCCAAACGTAGTGATCGCCGGGAAGCGCATACTTATGGCCAAAGAAGCCCTCAACTCCGCGCGCGCCGGATATTATCCATCTTTCGCCATGCAGGGAGGATGGACCAAAGGACGTTCATCAGGAGCCATAGGCGACATCTCCACTCCTGCTACCGTGACCGACTATTTCTCACTTGGCATCAACATGAGCTGGGAGATCGACGTGTTTGGTAAAATCACAGCCAAAGCATCACAACAGAAAGCTCTCTACAACGCCACACGCGCCGAATATGCCGCAACAATGGTGACACTTTGCGCCAACTTAGCCAAAGCATATGTAAACTTGCGCGTATGGCAGGCCGAATGGGCCGTGGCTACCGAGCATATCGCCTCACAGGAAAAAATCGTAAAGATCACGGAAGCCCGACACGAAGCCGGACTGGCATCAATGCTCGATGTGACACAAGCACGCATAGTCTACCATTCCACACAGGCATCAATGCCAATGCTTGAAGCGTCAATCCGCACCACTATCAATTCCATCGCACTGCTGCTCGGTGTGTACCCTCGCGATGTGGCCGCCATACTTGAGACACCGCGCTCAATGCCCGACCATCATCAGCTTGTGCCTGTCGGAGTCCCGGCTGAACTGCTGAGAAGACGTCCCGACATCGTAGAGGCCGAATACCAGCTTGCAGCCTATGCCGCAGCACTCGGAATCGCAAAACGCGATTTTCTTCCCACATTGTCGCTAAACGGTTCAATCGGCACAAGCGCCCACCGAGCTGGCGACCTTTTCAGCCACAATAGCCTCACATACTCTATCGCGCCCACTCTGTCATGGACAATCTTTGACGGAATGGCACGCCGTGCCAACATGGCAAGCGCCCGCCAACAGATGGAGATAGGGATCGAAAACTACAACAACACCGTAATGACAGCCGTCGAGGAAGTCGACAATGCCATAGCCACATACGCTGGAACCCTGCGCAATCTCGACATACTCGATAAAGTGGTGGAAGAGAGCCGAAAATCGCTCGACCTGTCGCTCGACCTCTACAAGCGTGGTCTGTCGCCATTCAACAATGTTGTCACCGCGCAGATGAATCTGCTTGAATACCAAAACTCTGTAGTCGCAGCAAGCGGCAACGCCCTCACATCTCTCATAACCCTCTACGAAGCCCTTGGAGGAGGATGGGATGCCGCAGATATGTCACCCCAATAATCTACACCCACAACATCCACTCCCCAACCATAGGGACGCACCTCAGTGCGTCAGCCATCACCAATCCCCAAAAACAAAATATCACGATCATATGAAATCTCTCACCATTCTCGCCGCTACATGCGCCGCTCTATCAGCGCTAACCGCATGCCATCATAAAACCGCAGAATCCGGAACCGACCGCTTACTTACCGTTAACGTAGCCATTCCAGAGACCGACTCGGTAATGCTATACCGTACATATCCTGGCACCGCCAATGCTATAGCGACAGCCAATATAATGGCTCGCGTAAACGGCACATTGCTCAGCCGCCCATACACCGACGGATCGCTTGTCGATAAGGGACAGGTACTGTTCAACATCGAGCCTACTCAATACCGCGATGCCGTGCAACAGAGCCGCGCCGCACTGGCTACGGCAAAGAGTGAATACACCTACGCCTCCAATCAGGCAACAGCAATGAAGAAAGCTTTGGAGAGCGATGCGGTGAGCAAACTCGATGTAATACAGGCCGAGAGCAACATGGAGCAATCAGCAGCAGCGATCAAGAATGCCGAGGCTGAGCTCAATCTCGCCCTCACCAACCTAAGCTACTGCACTATCCGCGCCCCATTCAAGGGTCGCATTTCATCGGCTACGATCGATCCGGGGGGATATGTAGCTGGCGGAGCATCGCCGTTCCAGCTCGCCACCATCTACGACGATTCATTCCTTTCAATAGCATTCTCGATCGCCGACGCCCAATATCAGCAGATACTCGGCGTAAAGGACCGTCCTGAAGGAGATATATACCGCAAGGTGCCTTTGACTTTCGACAACAAACTTGCCCATGACTACACAGGCGACATTACATACACCTCGCCGACAGTCGACAAGAGCACCGGTACGATCACACTGAAATGCCGTGTCGAGAACACTTACGACGAACTTCGTCCGGGAATGTACGTAACCGTACACATGCCTTTCGGCGCCGAACCCCACGCCATACTCGTAAAGGACAGCGCCATAAGCACCGACCAGCTC
>CANPDS010000263.1 GCA_947573015.1 uncultured Muribaculum sp. | reverse complement strand
AGCCTTCTCGCTCTTTGATCCGCTGCGTCTGCTGTTGCGCATCGTATGCAGCACATTTCTCACTTTCCTCCTTCTGCTTGGCCTTGACAGCGTGATGTCTCACGCCCGATAGCGCCTGATATTACTTATGCGAAAAGATTACAGACTTGAAAAGCGCAAATATGTCATCGGCGGCTTCATACTTGTAATTGTATGCATATATCTGATACGCCTGTTCGGGCTTCAGGTAATGGACTCACGATACAAGGAAGTAGCCGACAGCAATGCATTCATGCGCAAGACTCTATATCCGTCGCGCGGAATGATCCGTGACCGCAATGACAAACTGGTGGTATACAACCAGCCGGCCTACGACGTAATGATGATACCGAAGAATGTGCAGCAATTCGACACTCTTGATTTCTGCCGCACACTCGGCATCACCCGAGAACAATTCAACCGGCGATTATCCGACATGAAGGACCGCCGCCTTAATCCCGGCTATTCGGCATACACACCGCAGAGGTTCATCACACATATATCTGCCAAGGACTACGGGCGCCTTCAGGAAAAGCTCTACCGCTTTCCCGGATTTTTCATTCAGCAACGCATACTCCGCCAGTACGATCGTCCGGCCGGAGGAAACATCCTCGGCAACATCAGGGAAGTATCACAACGCGAGATCGACAATGATGATTACTATTCCGCCGGTGACTACTGCGGCGACCTCGGCGTGGAAAAAAGCTACGAAGAGTATCTTCGTGGACAGAAGGGGGTGGAGATACTCATACGCGATGCATATGGACGCATAAAAGGCAAATATGAGAATGGCATCCATGATGTGGCGCCGGTGTCGGGACGCGATCTGAAGCTATCGATCGACATAGATCTTCAGGCCTACGGAGAAAAACTTATGGCCAACAAAATCGGAGCGATCGTAGCCATCGAACCGGCGACAGGCGAGATACTGGCCATGGTGAGCAGCCCGACTTACGATCCACGCCTGCTCGTGGGCCGCGACCGAGGCAAACATTACAATGAACTTGTGGCCGACTTCTACAAGCCACTCTTTGACCGCGCTCTGAAAGGAGCTTACCCTCCGGGGTCGACATTCAAGCCCACACAGGGACTCATCCTCCGCCAGGAGGATATAATAACACTGAGCACACCCTACCCATGCTACCACGGATTTATAAGCGGTGGACTGAAGGTGGGCTGTCACGGCCATGCTTCTCCAATCACATTAAAACCGGCATTGCAGACATCGTGCAACGCATTTTTCTGCTGGGGACTGAAGGGAATGCTTGACGGACACCGCTCAAAATATGGCTCCACGGCCGAAGCATTCGAAGTGTGGAAACACCATCTTGTATCAATGGGATACGGATATCGTCTCGGGGTGGATCTACCCGGTGAAGGTCGCGGATTCATCCCCAACGCACAGTTCTACAACAAAATCTACGGCGAAGGCCGCTGGAGTGCCAACACCATCATCTCCATAGCCATTGGCCAGGGAGAGATACTGGCCACCCCCCTTCAGATAGCTAATCTATGTGCTACTATCGCCAACCGCGGATGGTTCATAACACCCCACATCGTAAAGGAAATCCAGGATACGGTGCTGCCAGACGGCCTTACCGACAAGCGCTATCCTACTATCGACCGCCAACACTACCTTGATGTAGCGGAGGGAATGCGCATGGCGGTGCTTGGAGGCACATGCCGCCTTGCCAACCTCAAGGACATCGCCGTAGCAGGCAAAACCGGCACGGCTCAGAATCCTCACGGCAAAGACCATTCGGCATTCATAGGCTTCGCGCCATACGACGATCCGAAGATAGCAATATGTGTATATGTCGAGAATGCCGGCTTCGGCGCCACATACGGTGTGCCCATCGGATCGCTGATGATGGAGAAGTATCTTACCGACTCTATCGCTCCGGAGCGCAAATATCTTGAAGAACGAATGTTTGAATCAAACACTATAATAAGCAGTGGAGTCAAGAAACATTAATACGACATCGCTTCTGCGCGGCATTGACTGGCCTACAGTTGTGCTCTACACCATACTTGTGCTTTGCGGTGTGGTAAGCATATATGCGGCAAGCTACGATTTCGACAATGCGTCGATATTCTCTTTCGAAGAATTTTCGGGCAAGCAACTCAGGTGGATAGGCCTCGCCTTCCTTGCCGGCGCCATGATATTGCTCATCGACTTCCGCATATATGAGGCGTATGCATATCCCATATATGCTGCCATTGTGATACTGCTCATAGTGACGATATTCATTGCCCCCGACATAAACGGTTCGCGGTCATGGCTTGTATTGGGACCTATGAGTCTGCAACCTGCCGAATTCGGCAAATTCGCAACGGCCCTTGCACTTGCAAAACTATTCTCCACCTACAACTTCAATCTTAATGCCAAACCGTCCAACTACTTTAAGGCCCTGCTGATCATATTCCTTCCGATATGCCTTATCCTTGCCCAGAAAGAAACAGGCTCCGCTCTGGCATATCTTGCACTATTCTTCGTGCTGTACCGCGAAGGTATGAGCGGCCTTGTGCTTACAGCGGCCCTTGCCACAGTGGTATTTTTCGTCACCACGGTAAAATATACCGAAAGCATGCTTCTCGGTATTCCGGTAGGAGAAGCGGCAGTGTTTATGATGATTGAGGCCGGAATAGTAGCAATGCTGGCGATATATTGCAAAGCTCATACCGGCGCACGCAATGTGCTGATATGGTTCACCGGCACAGGTATCATAGCATGGATATTATCACTCTGCGGCATAGAATTACCGGGCATGCCGTTCTTTCTCGCCACCATAGGCATCGCACTGATCTATATGCTGATTCTGGCACTGAGGGTACCACCCCGCAACTTACTCGTCACAGTCGGGGCTGCCATTCTTGCCATAGGCTTCCTTTTTTCAGTCAATAAAGTATTCAACGACGTATTGCAACCCCATCAGCAACAACGCATAAAAGTGTCGTTGGGTATAGAGGAAGACCTTCGTGGAGCCGGATATAATGTGAATCAATCAAAAATCGCAATCGGATCGGGAGGCACATTCGGCAAAGGATTCCTTAACGGCACACAGACCAAACTCAAATATGTGCCGGAGCAACATACCGATTTCATCTTCTGCACCATAGGCGAAGAGGAAGGATTTATGGGGTCAGCATTAGTGCTGTTGCTATTTCTCACACTAATATTACGCATAATAACCATCGCCGAACGCCAACCTACTACCTTCGGACGCGTCTATGCATATTGTGTGGCCTCATATCTCATATTCCATCTGGCCATAAATGTCGGCATGGTGATAGGATTATGCCCTGTGATAGGCATTCCCCTCCCCTTTTTCAGCTATGGAGGCTCCTCACTCTGGGGTTTCACTTTCCTGCTGTTTATACTCATACGCATAGATGCCTCACGACGAGAGCACCTCAGCTACTGATCCACCTTCCGGCTACAGTTAATGCAGAAACCAGGCAGAAATCAATCTGAATAAATGCGGTAATAAACCACTCGGAAGACTATGTGTATCTATTTCTGCCGCCATGATGCATGGCCCCACAAAATAAAATCCGGCAATACCATAAGATCCAAAATATTATAGTTATCTTTGCGATAGGCTCTTATGCCGATCCGACAGCAATGCCTCCCGACCGAGCAAA
>CANPDS010000262.1 GCA_947573015.1 uncultured Muribaculum sp. | reverse complement strand
ATCTTTTGTTGCCCTTTGCAAAAGTTACAAACCCCAATGGATAGGCCATAGCACGCACAAACAGTCCCAAAGCCATCCATCTCACCACCGGCACCACAGCCATAAACTCACCGGAAGTAAGCACACGTATCAATATCGGAGCTGTCATAACAAGTATGATAGATAATGGGGCTATAACGAGTATAACAAGTTCCATCTGACGATTGACAATAGCATTCATCTTATCATTATCAGATGCAACGGCCGACAATCTTGGGAAATAGTCGAGCGACAATGCCGTAAATACAATGCTCACATATTGTCCAGCAATTGTATTTGCAGCCTGAAAAAGGCCAACATCGCCCACACTTCCATATGCTCGCACGCACATGTTGACGACGTACAGTACAAACGAATTAAGCACACTACCTGCCATAAGCACAATGCCCAATGCAAGCAGATTTTTCATTATCGCCCATTGCACTGTCCATGCTATACGTATGCCATGGCATGGTGTCGCATAATGCATATTTATACGATAAAATCCCCATGTGCACACTGACAGCAAGATAAGGGCCGGAACAATACCTTTATATCCGAAAAAATAATATAATGGCACGCCTCCAAGCAATCCTACTGACGCACCGACAAGAGATGATTTCGAAAGACGCTTTACTTGATGAAGACCTTGAAGGAGCGACATCTCCCCGTCGGACAACAAAGAAAAAAACACCATCACCGACAATGCCACATAGCTCCAAGTATAACCATCGGAATCAAATGTCCAACGGCTGAGAAGTCCGGACAAAGCCACACACAGCAACAGGCCTATCAAAGCTGTAACACGCACTATCTTACGCGCGGCAGCTATCACAGCGTCACGATGTTCTGTAGCGGCCACCTCTCGCACAATCGACATAGGCAATCCCAGCGCGGCAATCTGTTTTAAAGTCAATGTCGAAGAAGATAACAACTGGGTAATACCCATTCCCTCCGGCCCCAAAAGGAGAGCCACACATTTTCCCCGCACAACATTTATGATGATCTGAAACACCTGCACGGAACCAAAAGCCGACATGCCACGCAGAATGCTCCGATAGCTATTGCTGTCTGAAGCGGATGTCGCTTTATTTCCGGAACTGTTATTTGTTTCAGGAGAAGTCATAAAATAATCATTATGCCATAAACACTACTGAACAGCTATTTGACCCACAAAGCTGGATTTAGCTTCTCTTTCTCACGCCTTAGCTCAAAGTGCAGTATTGCGCGTCCGTCATCATCGGGATCCGCGAACACCTTTCCTATCGTCTGCCCTTGAGTAAGTTCCTGTCCATTGTGCACTGATATATCGGAAAGCCCTGCATAAACTGTCAGATAACGTCCATGACGCACCATTACAATAGTATTATAACCTGGTTGTCTGAAAATTGCAGAAACTTTCCCTGCAAATACAGCACGAGCCGTGCCTCCAGCCGACACCTCAATATCTATCCCGGCATTATCCGTAACAACATGCTTGAGATTCGGATGCTGCTGCCGGCCAAAAGGACGTATGATCTTATACCGTCCGGCTACAGGAAACAACAGACGTCCTTTATTGCTCTCGAACGAACCAGCAAGAGAGCGAGTCTCAGCAGCAGTGGCATACGTACGCGGAGTCTCTTTATCCTTTTTGGAGGCAGGCACTGTCTTGGCAGATGTTTTAGCCTCTTTTCCATCTGCCTTTTTATCTGATTTCTTAGCAGAGGAATCAATGCTTTTCTTAGATTGATTCTGCTGTGCAAGCTTACTCTGTCGCGCTTCTTCCTGCCTTCTGGCCTCCTCTTTCTTACGAGCCTCTTCCTCCTGTCGCTTTTGCTCCTCCGCGATAAGACGGTCAAGTTCAGCATCAAGAGCACGCGCCTTAGACTCCTTATCTTTAAGAACCTGACGCAAGGAAGTGTTCTCTTTTTTCAGATTCTCAACTATATCCGCAGTCTGTTTCTGTTTGCTTTTCAACTGATTCGCAGCGTCATTAAGGGCAACAAGAGAATTGGTCTTATCGGCCTGCATTGAAGCAAGCTGTTTTTTCTTAGCCCGTAATGTATCAGCCTGAGCTGCAAGTTCGCGGCTACGACGTTCACGCCAGGAAGACACCTCCTTCAGATACCGCATGCGCCTGTAGGCCTGTGTAAAATTTTCCGCAGAAAATATGAATGCAATAGCATCACCCGAACCACGCTGCTTATCATGAATCTTCACAACCGTACGAGCGTAGCTCTCACGCATGGCCGTAAGACGGCGGTCAAGGGCCTGGACAGAATCTGAAAGATGTGATATACGACTATTAAGCGAATCTATCTGCATTGTAATCCTCTTGATCGACCGTGTATGAGCCTGAATATCCGCATTTAGAGCATCAAGTTGATTGAGCGAGCGCACCGTATTACGCCGGTTCGCCTCGATCTGTTCGGCAGTCTGCTGAATGTCTTTTCGCGTGTCGCGCTGTTCCTGCTTAACAGTATTTATGCCCCTGGATTTCTGGCGTGACGCAGTACGACGCTTCGCAGCATCAACATCAGCAGATACCGCGACAATAAATATCGAAAGAATGAATATGACGAAGCGTCTCATCATAAATTCTTGACAATTTTCAATAGTTCAGCCGCACGCACGCGCTGCAATCCTTCTGTTGATGGCGGTAATACAGCGGAACCCTCATTCCATCGGGCACTCCCCCACTTCCATGACACCGCCGCACCATAATCACCCTTCTGCGTATCAAGCGAAAGCGCCACATCATCCATAACATTACCGGCAACAGTAAGTGGACGCGGGCCTGAATAAGCCACGGTAAGTGCTACATCATCGGCAGGAGCTGTAACGGCTAACGCAGTGATGACCCCAGGAAGATCAAGCACAAAGCCATACTCTGCCAGATATGGCTGATGTTTAGGAAGCAACCGTTGAGATGATCCGAACTCCTCCATATACACAGTGGATGAATCAGACAGCGCTACAGTAGAACCACCCAGTATAAATGGCCGCCCAATAAGCATATCCTGAAGATTCTCAATATTAAGAGGTATATCTGAAGTGAGTTGCGACAGACTTTCTGAAAGATATATCTTCTTTGGACGCGAAGCAGCTACTACCGAATCAGACGATATCCACACCCTCGCCACTTCAAAACCAAGCATACGGAAACTGAAATCGATGCAACGTCCACGCACCATTTTCGCACGCGCACTTATGGACATGGCATGCGGAGATGTAAGACGCAACGTTACCGGAACGCTTACGTCAGTCCAATCCTTATAATTATCCACCATAGCCTGCAATGGATTAGCGGCAATATACGACGATACAGTACCAGCATCCTCCATAGGATAAATTGCCGTAGAAGCGCTTTGTGAAGACTTACAACCCCACAAACCTACAGCAAATATGAGGAATGATGTCGCAGATAATGCAAGAGATTTGGTCATAATGATAGGAATATATCCTTAAGTAGGTATTTATTTAAAGAAAAATGTTTTATGGCGCACCTTGCGTTTCAACAAATCATTATCCGGCGCAAGCTTAAGAGCCTCCTGCCACAGTTCAACCGCCTTTTCATGATCGCCGTTCCAGAAAAATATATCGCCGGCATGGGTATAAAGCTCTTCAGCCGGTTCTTCAGCCAGATCAAGAGCCTTCTGTATGTAGACCAA
>CANPDS010000261.1 GCA_947573015.1 uncultured Muribaculum sp. | reverse complement strand
ATTTTAGTGCCGTCGCACAGGGCCAATTCAGTGCCAGCCATATTGCTTACCGACAGTATCTCACCCGATTGATCCGTAGTGCCTCCGGCTCCAAAGTATAGCCATGCCGACACCAGCACGGACACTGGCAGAAGTGCAGCCGCAATATTCACTACCATACGCCACCGCATGGTTCCATGCCGGTGGGCGTCAGTGAAACCGATCCTTGAATCAATCGCCTGTTTCATCGACCGGAGTGTCTGGTCATCCACCACCTCGTCAGCACCATCAGTCCCGATGCGGTCTATTACCGCACCAAGTTCGTCATCGGTCATGGAGTTGACCATCTCCCTGAGTTGCCTCAACTCATCGCCGGAGATAGTATCGTCCACCATTTTTGACAACAGCCGGTCCCGCACTTTTTCCATCTTATCTGCCATATCTCATAAATTAAAACAGCATCTCCATACTACTGTATGACTCCTTAAGATTCAAATATACTTGCATCGCACCCAATAAAATCAGCGACATCTCATCACCTCTCAATCCGGAAAGCTTTTGCCGAAGCGTCTTAAGGCCCAGATACAGTGCATTTTTCACAGTCTGTTCGCTTAATCCGAGTCGGTCCATGATCTCCCGGTTGGAAAGGCTTCCAAGCCTCGACAGAGTCACAACATTGCGCTGTGTGGAGGGCAACGATGAAATCGCCTCAAGTACCGCACGCCTCACATCGGCATATTCAGCCTGTCCAGAGGCCGAAGAGTCCGACATAAGTTCACGTACAGCCACATACTCTTCGAAAATCGGAGAATTTACCTTCTTACGTATCTCGTTGAGCATACGGTTGCGTGTCGAGGCCAATAGAAACGGTCCAAGAGTGGTATGATTCTTAAGATTGCCTCGATTATTCCAAAGTGCTACAAAAACATCCTGCACCACCTCTTCGGCATCCTCTTCATTATGCATGATACGTCGGCAAAAAGCCATCAGACGGCGCACATACATATCATAAATGCGGTCGAATGCCTTTTTATCACCATGTATCAGGCGCTCTATGAGAATTTCTTCAGACGACATTTCCTATGGTGCGGATTAGGAGCTTGTTTTAAATGTCAGCCGTCAACGGTTGGCGTACATCTGATCGTAGTAGCGCTGGTAGTCGCCGGAGGTGACTGAGTCGAGCCATTCCTGATTGTCGAGATACCAGCGTACGGTGCGTTCTATGCCCTCCTCAAACTGCAGGGATGGTTCCCACCCGAGTTCGCGCTGAAGCTTACGGGAGTCTATGGCATAGCGCAGATCATGGCCCGCGCGGTCGGTGACATATGTTATCAGCTCGTCGGAATATCCTTCAGGATTGCCAAGCAGGCGGTCGACGGTGCGTATGAGCACACGCACGATGTCGATATTGCGCCATTCGTTGAAGCCACCGATATTGTAGGTTTCGGCCACCTTGCCGCGATGGAATATGAGGTCGATGGCACGGGCATGGTCCTCGACATACAGCCAGTCGCGCACGTTGAGGCCCTCGCCATACACCGGAAGAGGCTTGCGATGACGTATATTATTGATAAACAGTGGTATCAGTTTTTCGGGGAACTGATATGGACCGTAGTTGTTGGAGCAGTTGGTGACGAGCGTCGGCATGCCATATGTGTCGTGATAGGCGCGCACGAAATGGTCGCTCGATGCTTTCGATGCCGAATATGGCGAATGAGGATTGTATTTTGTGGTCTCCAGAAAAAACTCCTCGCCGTAGGCATGATGGTTGGTAGATGATGATGCCGTGGTGGTAAACGGCGATGGCACTCCCTGCGGTTGAGTCAGCTCAAGCGCGCCATATACCTCATCGGTCGATATGTGGTAGAAGAGTTTACCATCGTAACGTTCCGGGAGGCTTTCCCAATACACACGGGCGGCCTGAAGTAGCGAGAGCGTGCCCATGACATTGGTACGGGCGAATGTGAATGGATCCTTGATCGAGCGGTCAACATGGCTCTCGGCGGCAAGGTGTATCACACCGTCCACACCATACTGGACCATCAGCGCATGCATCCTGTCATAGTCGCATATGTCGGCCTTTACAAACACATAGTTTGGCCTGTCCTCGATATCCTGGAGGTTGGCAAGATTGCCGGCGTAGGTAAGTGCATCGACATTGATTATGCGGTAGTCGGGATATTTGTTTACCAACAGTCTCACCACGTGGCTGCCGATGAATCCGGCTCCGCCGGTGACTATGATGTTGCGCGTGTAGTTGCTCATATATATTATATAACTATATCTATATAAAACGATTGTCCGCAAAATTAAGCAAAATATCTGGTAGGGAGACCTTCAATGCCGGATTTTTAGCATCCCGAAATTTAAAATGATAAAAAAAGAGCGGCCTTTAGGCTACTCTTTCCAACCGGCTAGTTCTTGTATTTCTTGCGCTTTCATAAATGAAGAGTGCGGTAATACCACGATTGCCTATTGTAAAATTAAGAAAATTTCACAATAGGCAATCGGATATATAATGCACTATTTCAATTATTTCACGATACCCTTTTCGAGGTATTCGGCAAGGTTTGTGCGCACGCTCTCGCCGGCACGCTCCACAGCTACCTTGGCCATATCGGCGTCGGTCATGATCTTCACCAGTTCGGCGAATGATGTTTTCTGCGGGTTCCAGCCGAGTTTGGCACGGGCCTTTGTGGGGTCGCCCCAAAGGTTGACCACATCAGTCGGGCGGTAGAAGTCGGGCGACACCTCGATGAGCACCTTTCCGGTGGCCACGTCGATACCCTTCTCCTCGGCCTCCTCACCTTCCCAGCGCAGCTCTATGCCTACGTTGCGGAAAGCAAGCTCGCAGAACTCGCGCACAGAGTGCTGCTCGCCGGTGGCGATCACATAATCCTCGGCCACTGGCTGCTGGAGAATGAGCCACATACACTCAACATAGTCCTTGGCATAGCCCCAGTCGCGCAGCGACGAGAGGTTGCCCAGATATAGCTTATCCTGCTTGCCTTGCGCGATACGCGCGGCGGCAAGTGTGATCTTGCGTGTTACGAAAGTCTCGCCACGGCGCTCGCTCTCATGGTTGAAAAGTATGCCCGAGCAGCAATACATACCGTAGGCCTCGCGATACTCCTTCACGATCCAGAAGCCATACTGCTTGGCCACAGCATACGGGCTGTAGGGGTGGAAGGGAGTGTTTTCGTTCTGAGGCACCTCCTCTACCTTGCCGTAGAGCTCTGAGGTGGACGCCTGATAGATGCGGCATGTGTCCTTAAGCCCGCAGAGACGCACGGCTTCCAGCACGCGAAGCACTCCGGTAGCGTCGATATCGGCGGTAAACTCCGGAGAGTCGAACGACACCTGCACGTGGCTCTGCGCAGCAAGATTATAGATCTCGTCGGGACGCACCTGCGACACTACCTGCATGATCGACATCGAGTCGCCTAGATCGGCATAGTGAAGGTGGAAACGGGGATGTCCCTCGATATGGGCGATACGTTCACGATAATCAACAGACGAACGGCGTATGGTGCCATGTACATCATAGCCTTTTTCGAGCAACAATTCCGCCAGGAACGAGCCGTCCTGACCCGTAACCCCTGTGATGAGTGCAGTTTTCATAAAAGTATTTTTCTATTTTGCTGTAATATTCTATATGTTACCTATTGCAAACCGATCGTGCATTTCTACAGAAACGAAATGCCG
>CANPDS010000260.1 GCA_947573015.1 uncultured Muribaculum sp. | reverse complement strand
TTTTGCTACCGTCTGTTCTTTAAATCCAAGATACCTTATTGTAATCGGATAGCAGTCGGGGGAGATATATGGAATGCGTCCTTTTGAATTGCACATCCCGAGCACGTTTCCATGCCTGTCGAATACCGAAGCGTTGGGCAATGGGGCATGCGTGGCTGAATCTGCCACAATGGTATTGTGTGTCTGGGCTTCCATGAAAAATATGGAGATCAGAAGCGCTATGGCAGATGTGGCGACACGCATCATTTCAGTTCGGGTTGTGAAACTCTGACTTGCTCTTTGTTTGCTATTCGAAGTGGGTGAAACTTAACGGGAGCAGTGAGCGTACGGATTCGAGCATATAGCATTGATCGCTACCGACGAGGATCACTTTTACATCATGTTGGGCCAATGTCTCAAATTCAAGAAGTACCTGCCGGCATGCTCCACATGGTGAGATTGGCACCTTAAGTTCTGCGCCTGAGGTGTCGCGTGCCGCAATGGCTATTGTGAGGAATTTGGCATCAGGATAGGTGGCATGTGCGTAAAAGGCCGCAGTGCGTTCTGCGCAGAGTCCGGAGGGTGTGGCGGCATTTTCCTGATTGGCACCGGTCACGATCTCCCCGTTATCAAGCAGGATGGCAGCCCCTACATGAAAATTGCTGTAAGGAGCGTAGGCGCGGTAAGTGGCTTCGCGGGCTTTCATCACCAGTGTACGGTCGGAGTCCGACAGCTCATCGTCGCGCATGGCGGCTACGGGTACATGTATGTCTATATGTTTCATGAGTAGAATAGTTTTGACAATAAGCAAATATAGTAATTTAACGTGATATGTGTGCCGCAGTTCTGTTTTTTTGTAATTTTGCGGCATAAACCTGTATATCCCGATGTCAGAAACAGATAATATAAGCACCGATAAGGATTCGTGCCGCATACTTGTGTCGCTTTTTGAAAAGCATGGTGTGGTGGAGGCGGTTGTCTCCCCGGGTTCACGTAATGCGCCGTTGATGATGGCTCTGAATGCATCTGACACCATACAGACTACCGTTGTGATCGATGAACGTAGTGCGGCATTCATAGCGTTGGGCAAAGCTTCGGTTTCCGACCGTCCTGTCGCGCTTGTGTGCACGTCGGGGACAGCTCTGCTCAATTATGCTCCGGCGGTTGCCGAGGCATATTATCGAAAGATACCCTTGATTGTTGTGTCGGCCGACCGACCGATGGAGTGGATTGACCAGGATGACAGTCAGACTCTACGCCAGTATGAGGCTCTGGCTAACTATGTGAAGGGCAACTACAACATTCCTGCTGACTGCACTACAGAGACTATGCAATGGTATGCCAATCGTGTAGTCAACGATGCTCTTATATCGGCAGCGTCGGGACGGCGTGCGCCTGTGCATATCAATATTCAGCTTGATGCACCGTTAAACGGTGTGTGTGCGATAGCTGATACCCGGTGGACGTCGCGTTCGGTTTCAATGGTGCAGCCTTCGGCAAGTCTTGCTGCGGATGTGGCCGCCGGATTGGCTGATGTGTTGGCTGGTACTCCCCGGGTGCTTGTGATTGTCGGATTCCATAATCCTGATCCTGCTCTTCGCTCCGTGTTGGAGCGGATGAGCCGATGGGGAAATGTGGCGGTAATGACCGAAACGGTGTCGAACATCTACTCGCCTCGATTTATAAATGATATAGACGCAGTGCTATGCTCACTGTCGGAGGAGGAGCGCGCAGAGATGCGCCCTGATCTGGTGATTACATGCGGTGGGGCCATTGTGTCGCGTTTTATAAAGCAATATCTTCGCCGTATGACTCCTTGTGAGCATTGGCATATCGGTCTGTCGAATACCACCATCGATTGCTTCCAGTCGCTGACAAGGCGTATAGAGATGGAGACCGCTCCGTTTTTCTGTCAGATGGAATCTGCCGTAGGTAAATCAGTGGATTCAATAAGCCATGATTATTACGGTCGCTGGATGCTGCTGCGTGCCCGCGCGTGCCGTCTTCATGAGCAGTATCTTGCTAATGCTCCGTGGTCCGATTTGCGGGCGGTTGAAATTCTGCTGAAACACCTTCCGCAAGGGGCTGCGTTGCAACTCTCCAACGGCACATCTGTGCGTTATGCGCAGCTTTTCCCTCCGTTGCAATGTAGCCGGTGTGACTGTAATCGTGGCGTAAGCGGTATTGACGGGTCTACATCAACGGCAATCGGAGCCGCATCCGTTTGTCCTGATGTGATGACTCTTCTGTTGACGGGGGATATGAGTGCGCAGTATGATATAGGCGCTCTTGCAGCACCATGTATTCCTGCCACTTTCCGTATGGCTGTGCTGTGCAATGGAGGTGGGGGCATATTCCGGTTTATTGATGCCACACGTTCCCTTCCTATCCTTGACCGTTTCTTGGTGGCGGACCGTCCGTTCCCATTACGGCAGCTTGCAGAGGCATATGGCTTCCTCTATATGGAGGCTGATTCAGAGGATCGACTGACGGATATGGTGCCGGCATTCTTCGCGCCATCGTCCAAGCCGGTGATACTTGCCATACATACCGATGGCGATATAAGCGCTGCAACTCTCCGTGGCTACTTTACCCAAGGTGCACAATCCTAAATCACCGAGATGTCGTGCTATCGCATGAATTAGAGATTGCATTATCTTTATTTTTTAATCATAGTCATAACGTTTTGTGTATGACTGATATGATATGCCATTAGAATTTAGATAGACCTCAAAATTCTTATATTTCTTTAGATTTTGCAAATAGTCTTTGTAGGCATTATAATATTTTCGGCAATCTGCAATAAGATTGGAATCAATCTTATCCAGCCTTATAGAAATCATCTCAAACTCATCCAAGTCATCCAACATTGCCGGGATGTCTGAAACGCTTGCGCCATTCATTCCGTTCAAGATGCCGGTGGGAATTTCATGGATAGAAAAAGTAAGATACTCTTTGAGTGCATGATATTTGTAATTTAAGGCATCCATATTTTCTGAATCATGTTCAAGAAGAAGATTTGCAAGTTGCCATCGCTCATATTTATAACCAGAGTATTGGCAAAAAATAGCAAGAGGACTATCGGAATATATGTATGAACTTTCGTGACCTCGGAAGCACTGAAAAAGGAATATCAAGCCTTCATGTCCGTCGTTTGCCAAGTCAGTGGCTACCGCCGGGCATATAACTTTTTGTATGAACAGTTGATTCCAACATATCTTATCATGATTATGCCAAAAATCTTGAATCTCAGCAATTGATACAATCTCCTCTCCATATTCTTTTTTCGCCCACTCTTGAAGCATGTAATGGCGACGTTTTCTTTCGACTTTGCTCAGTCCCTCCGCTCTGAATTTATTACAGATTTCAAGATAATCAATTAGAATCTGTTTCATCGCTTACCTCCTTTCCGCCATAGAACAATAAACATTACGAGGGCTAATATGTAATTGAACCACATCAATGTAGATAAGCTATCGATATATAAATAAGCTCGATCCTCAATAATATCTATGCCGAATGGTTCAATGATATACTTTATATCAACATAGGCATTAATCCACGTCAATACCCCAAAGATGAGTATTGTGATAAATATTATCAAGCCAACTATCTTCTGCCAAGTCTTCATAATTACTCTGAAAAATAGGTTAAGCAAATGAATATTACGATAATAGCGACAATAGATGCCAGAAGTATCTTTGAAAC
>CANPDS010000259.1 GCA_947573015.1 uncultured Muribaculum sp. | reverse complement strand
CCGAGAGATGATAGATCGACATATTTCCATCCGCGGTTGATGGTGAGGTCGCCGTTGGTGTAGGATGCGAGGTCAACGTCGACTCTCTTTTCGCTCTCGTCCTCGGCTACTCCAATGATGGAGAGGGTAAACTTGTCGCCGTTGTGGAATGCGCGTGCGTAGGCATCGCCATATTCGATGCAATAATAGGGATAGCTGTTGATATTGACATACACACCTACCGGCTCATAGAGGTTGCCATCGTTGAACAACATCTCAGCTGGACGCTTGGCAAACATGCGGCTCGCGTATGACACGAGATAGGGTACATCGGCGCTTACTACCGGGGTGCCGTTCTCGTCGGTCTTTACGGTACCGTCCTCGTTGAGCACTATACCTCCTTCGGCCATGTTGCTGTATTGGAATTTCAGGGTGTTGTCCTGACGCTCGTTGTTGGCTGAATTGGAGGCTGTGAATCCCCACCATGTCTGCCAGCTTTCCATGGCATTGTGGATAAATGAGAAGCATTGGCTATCGATGGTTACTGCATCTTCGTTGAATGTGTCGGTCCAGGCTCCGGTTTCGCTGTCAAATGACAGTTCGGTGAGAGGTTTTGTGAGGTCGAGCACTACAATGTCAGACTGTGCGTTTACCATCAGCGCACCTGCGAGAGAGAGGGCAGAGATAATGATTCTGTTCATAGGTTATGTAAGATTAAAAAAAGAATAATCCCGTTCATGCATACCGCTATATGGCTATGCGCTGACGGGAGAACAGATTATCTCAGAGTCTTTTCTCGAAGGCTGAATAGTGCTGAGTAGGTAGTTGCCCATAATCCCGTAGGCTAATGTAATAGCGGTATGGAATAGCAGGTCTTCTGACTTGTTCCGGTCGTTGTTGCGCCTTCTCAGCCGTAGGGCTAATGACGTTTTGCAACAGACCTTTCCTATGTCCGTTAGACGGGACATTTGTGTGGCTATGGAACTTACAGCAGCGGGTACTGTTCAGGATTCTCACCTGATTCCCGATCGGGAGGGCTTCATTCGTCTGGATAAAGACGTAAATTTAGCTATTCCCGACAGCTCTGTTTGCTCCGGACTCTTCCGGGCAGAGCAACTATTCCGGCTGCAAAATTATCCAAAATCTTCTGATTTCACAAACTTTGGGGCTGATAGTGAGAGATAGGCCGGTAGATCGGATAATAAAGAGTGATTTGCATGTGCCGGGGAGCTATTATATATAGATTAACTTCACCAATGGAGCGTTTTGAGAAGGATAATTACATTATGTATTGTTTCGGAAAAGTGTTAACTTTGCGGATGTAACAAATGTGGATTTTATCCATACGGACGATTATTAAAACCTGATTATTGCATGAAGACAAATCTGACGATTATGTGCGCTCTGATGAGCGCTTCGCTATGTTATGGTGGAGGTTACCGGCGGTCGCTGAGCGATGCTGAGCTTGCCCGCGTTACTATCAATCCGATACCGCTGGAGTATCAGTTTCAGAACGAGAACATACCGCGGCGCGAGGCGGCCGATCCGGTGTGTGAGTGGTTTAACGGTAAGTATTATCTGTTTGCATCGCGCAGCAATGGCTATTGGAGTTCCGACGATATGGCCAACTGGACCTATATTCCCACCACATCGATCAAAAACATACAGCACTATGCCCCGACAGTGATGGTGCGCGACGGTGCGCTGTACTTCACGGCCTCGGGCACACGCGATGTGTATCGTACCACGCGTCCTGAAACGGGTGAGTGGGAACGTGTCACCGACAAATTTCCATTCGTCGAGACAGACCCATGTCTTTTTCAAGATGATGACGGCAGGGTGTATTATTACTGGGGCTGTGCACCCGACAAACCGATATGGGGCGTTGAAGTGGATCCTTCCGATAATTTCGCGCAGATCGGCGAGCCTGTGGCTATCATCCGCCATGATATCGCGGCCCACGGTTGGGAAGTGGGTGGACACAATAATGAGCTCAACCGCAACGGATATAACGAGGGTGCGACCATGAACAAGATCAATGGCCGATATTATCTGCAATATGCCGCCGCGGGCACACAGTATCACACCTATGCCGACGGTGTGTATGTGGCCGATTCGCCACTTGGTCCGTTTGAATATCAGTGGGACAATCCGTTTTCGATAAAGCCAGGTGGATTTATGTATGGTGCCGGACATGGGCATACATTTTATGATAAGTACGACAATCTATGGCATGTGTCGACCATGGTGATTGCCGTGCGTCATGGCTTTGAACGCCGTATAGGATTTTTCCCTGCGTATGTTGACAGCAAAGGCACGCTCAATGCCAATACCGTACTGTCGGACTATCCTTACATGATGCCAGACGGGAAGGTTGACTTCTCACGCGAGGATCTTTCGTTGGGATGGAATCTGCTGTCGTACCGCAAACCGGTGACTGTGTCGTCGACTCTGCGCGGTAAGGGCGCTGATGAGGCTGTGGAGGGTTGGGAAAACCCATGGAAGAGCAAAAAATCATTTGAAGGCGTGAATGCTGTCAATGAGGAGGTAGGCAACTGGTGGACCGCATCGACCGGCAATGCCGGTGAGTGGATTATGGTGGATCTTGGGCGTCGTATGGATGTCAATGCCGTGCATGTCAATTTCCCGGATCATGGGTTGCGCAACCGTGAGAAGGAGGGCCATATATATAAGTATAAACTTGAAGGGTCGGATGATGGCCGTACATGGCATATGCTTGTCGACAAGAGCGACAATAAGCTTGATCGTGCTCACGAACTGACTGCATTCAATGAGGCGCGGCCGATGCGCTATGTGCGTCTCACCAATTGCGAGCGCATGCCGGATGGTGCCAATTTTGCAGTGAGCGGCCTCCGGGTGTTTGGTCGTGCGGCAGGCAAGTCGCCTGATCATGTCAAGGATGTGGTGGCTGAGCGTGACGCTACCGACCGTCGGCATATCACTCTCAACTGGATGCCTGTAGATGGAGCTACCGGATATATAGTGCGCTGGGGCACTGCTCCTGATCGTCTCACTTCAGCGTCGATGGTGTATGGCGACAGCAGTTTTGATGCAAGAATATATAATTCCGCACCGGAATATTATTTTACAGTCGATGCCTTCAATGAATCTGGTATGACAAAGGGAAAACGTGTGCATCAGGCCCGTTGACGTCAATATCACTGAACTTTTTTCATCTCCGGACAAAATCCATCCGTAGAGTATTTACTGTTATTTGTCATCATGTGTCCGCAATGCCGTGAGTGTGTTGCGGACACTTGTTTTTGATGCGTTTTTTGCCGGATGCGGCGAGTCCCGGACCACGGAAGCGGTCGGAGAAGCGCGGTTTTTCCGCCATGGCTTGATCAATGATGCGGTTGATCTCTTCCGGGGAAATGGTGGGCCGGACATGAGATTTTGAGGATGATGCTGTTTTTGTTGGTGTTGAGGCGTTTGCGGGCAGTGAAGGATTGACAGGTGATGACTGTTTTCTTAAACTGCCGGTGTGGGGCGAGGTGGCCGACTTGAGTTCTTTCAGGCGTGGCGCTGTCGTGCGCGTTCGTTGCGTAGCTTGCGTGTGTCGATTTGTGCTTTTATCAGCAGCCATGCGCATTCGAATGGTGTGTTGCGGATCTCTTCTGTGGGATCATCGTCATGCTCGATGTATCGGCGTATCTGCTGCTCGGCAATGGAACTGTCGTCGCCAATATGGTCTAATAAGGAA
>CANPDS010000258.1 GCA_947573015.1 uncultured Muribaculum sp. | reverse complement strand
ACATTGTCCTCCCGTTGTGTAACTATTCAGCGGATATAACGCACTTGGTTTCAGCGTGTAGGGACGCACCTTGGTGCGTCCGCCAGCAGCCAAATGCTTTAATTTTGAAACGGACGCGCCAATAGACGTCACTACTACGCTATTATTCAGTATATTATAAATTCTCAATAAAAACTCCCCGTGTCTACTGCCGTGCACCGTTGTTGATAGCTAAAGACACAAGAAGAGCGCAAAAATATTTTTTTGCGCTCTTCTATTATTGTAGTAGTTAGTCTGATTATGGACTTACGTGGCGATATATCCGGTTAAACCGAATATAAATCAGTGTGTTTACTTCACCATAAGCTTGGCTGTCGAGTTGCCGCTCTTCACTACGTATACACCGGCTGACAGGATTGTCTCGGTGTCGGCAGAGAGCGATTTCACAAGCCGTCCGGAGAGATCATACACAACTGTCGGGAGAATGGCATGCAGTGTGTTGCCGTTGATAGTGAAAGTATCGGCGTCGTTGGCTACCGCCTCTTCAATTCCGGAAGTGGATGATAGCGCTGTGCCGGAGAATGTAACGGCGCTATCGGGAGTATACCAGAAATAGGTTATGAAGTAGTAGCGGCCCGGAGCGGTGATCTTATAATCCTTTAAGCCATAGAATCGTGATGTGTAATCTGAGTTCCAGAACGATGATGCATAGCCGATATACTTCTCGTAATCACCCTCCTTGTATACGTACATCGAAATAGAGTTGCTGGTGAGGATGGATAAGTCGCCTTCTTGCAGATCGATATAGTACCATTTGCCATCCGGGCGTGCTCCGAGTTTCGGGAAATAGTATTCAAACGGAGTGGTATCATATTTGATTTCTATGGCCACGGCTGGCGATTCACCCGGATCAAGATCTGTGATTTCGAGTGCCACGGTTTTCCCTTCCTGCTCGCTTACTGACGTTACCTGAATGAAATATTTCTTACCTTTCTCTACATTGTAGGTGGTGGCGTTGAACACCTCTTCGTTGTAGTCGATTGGCATTGAGGTAAGCACAGTTCCTGTCTCGTATGAGATGAGTTTCACTGAGTTCTCACGTGTGGGAGAACTTACAACATCATATTTGAAGTCGGTAGTCATATGCAGTTTGCCATCGCGTTCCGCTGTATAGCTCCACCAGTAGGTGCCCGGAAGGCTGGGGATGGTCAGACTGTTGCCGTCGAGGATATATGGATTGTCCTTCGACTCGCCCTGTGCATAGTCGGGCACGGCGAAGTCGAATGTGGTGGCTTCCTTGATTTTGGTGAAGCGGATCAGATAGCTGTAGCCCTTCTCGGCCTCAAACCGGTGGCCGTCGCCATGTCGTAGGATTGTGGTGGTCTGTTCGTAGCTGCTCTGTGCATTTTTCAGGCGCTTCACTATCGGGGCGTTGATGCTGTTGTCGGCAGGAGTGATTATTACCCATGAATTTTTTTCCGACTCATAGAGATAGTATTTTGAATCGCCTGTGGGGAGATCATTCTGACCGATCTTCACTACAAACGGATTGCTCGCTCCGTCGCCCTGAGACAGTTCGCTGAGTGCAGCGATGACCGATGTACGCTTGTCGGCTTCAGTGGTCGTGACTTTGAGCACATACTCGCTCGCTGCCTCAACCTCGCAATAGATATCCGGATCGCCGATATATTTGGCGGTGCTGTAGTTGTTCGATGAGTATAGGCTTATGCTTGATTTTCCATCGGTGAATGGATCTACCGGACCAGCCTCCAGCACATATGCGCCCACTGACGGAGTAGTGATGCGGTAGTAGTACGTGCCGGGATAGGGTGGGAGATTGATCTCTTTCTCCAGATCGATATTGGCAGCGCTATCGAAATCATCGTATGGCTGCCGCTTTTCGAAGCGTACCTGGAATTTCTGTGCTTCCGCTGTGGCGCTATTCTTGTCGACTATCACGTAGTAGTGGCCGCCAAGGGTGGCAGTCTGGCGTATGTCGAATGAGCCGTCGCTGATGGTGACAACACTCGACTCTACGCTGCGTCCCCATGACACAGATCCGTCGAAATCGGTGATGTCGCTGCTTACCACGCAGTAGCCGCTTTCTGTACCGGTAACTTCGTAATAGTATTTTCCCGCTTTGGCCGGGATCTCGGCATCGGTGCCGGTGAGGATGAACGGATAGTCGGCCGACTCACCGTAGACGGGATGTACTATCTGGGCAGTCAGCATCTTTGCTGTTGTCGATGACAGGCGTACGATATACTCCTTGCCCTCCTCTACAGGAATGGAGGTGCGGTAGTTGCTCCCTGACGATTTGCATGTAATGCCTGTGAACTCACCGTCAACACCTTCTGCGAAATATGCGTTGTGAACATAACCGAGAAATACCATTTCGAGGGTACCGTCTTCGGTGGCCTTGTATTTAAGATGCACGGGCACCTCTTTATAATTTTCCTCGCGGAATGGCACAAACATGGCGTTGCCGTCGGCTTTGATCTCGATAGCCTCGGCCGCTGTCACGCCAAGCTGGTAGGGATAGCTTTGGGCCGATGCCTCCATTGTCACAGGAGATGAATATCCTGTAACGTTGAGGTACACCGGCACATCTTTCTGCACGATAAGCAGGTAGTCGCTATTGTATTTTACCGACGGAAGTTTCTGTGAGCCGTATACATTTCCGTCAGCAGTGACGGTGATGCTCGCAACTGACGAGTTGGGCTTGATGGTGATAAGCTGGTCCTCCGGTGCAGTGTATATCCATACAGGTGTGGTGTATCCACCGGAGTATTCATAAGTATTGGTGCCAATCTCAAGTGTCAGCGGATTTGACGCTGTCTGAGCCTGAAGGGCCATGCTCGTGGTGGCAAGTAATGATAATGAAAGTAAAAGTTGTTTCATTGAGCGGTTATTAAATGTTTGAAATGATATGCTTTATTTGATATTTATTGCATCTTGCTGAAATATATCGGCAAAATTAGTCATTTTGCTCGGTTATGCAACTATATTGATGCATTAATGGTCCAAAAATGCCTTTTTATGACAATTTTGGACCATTAGTATCGATTTTATTGATTCCAATAGAGTGCCTTCGAAATGCTTTGATGTTGTAAGGTGATTACAGCTTGCGGTAATATACGAGTGTATCGGAAGGCAATGCACCGGGATGGAATATCTTTACAAGATCGCGGAGTATGAGATCTGGATTCATCACACCGCTTTCCCAATAGTCGCTTCCTCCGCCCGGACCACGCCGTAGGTTATTGTTGAATACATTGCCGGAGAGTACTGCCTGCGTGTCGGCGGTCTTTGGACACATTGCGATCACCTCGCGCATGGTTGTGGCGTCGCCGGTGTTGATCCACACATCGGCTTCCGAAGCGAGCAGATATGCCTGCTCCATGTCGATGGCTTTTGATGCGTTACCATCCGCTATGTATGCCGGCACTCCTCCTGCATCTTCGATCAGACGGATGGCATAGCTGCCTCGCGCCGGCATGAACCATGAGTCGCCATAGGGTGTGTTCATCATTACTTTGGGGCGTTGCGTGCGACTGAGTGAGTCAGCCATGGATTTTAGTGAATTGTAGCGGACGGGTATGTCGGCAAAAACTTTGATTCCTGTGGCGCGGTCGCCGAGAATCTCTGATATGACCACTATCCATTCGGCTTTGCCAAGTGGTGACTGTTCCAGATAATCACCTACGTATATATAGGGTATGCTGTGTTC
>CANPDS010000257.1 GCA_947573015.1 uncultured Muribaculum sp. | reverse complement strand
TTTTCGTCACGCTTGACAATTTCTTCACTTTTACCGGTTATTCCGGTTATGATCCGGAGTTCTCCTACTCTTCTTCGCCAAGTGCTTCTACATATGGAGCTGATTTTGGCGAACAAGCTACTCTAAAGAGTTTTCTATTTGGTGCAAGCTTCAATTTCTAATTACGTAAATATATGAACAGCAGAATACTATTATATTTCATCCCGGCAATTATGATGCTGACCGGTTGTTCCGGTGCACTTGACGATATTAAGCCACGTCATGCTATTCCTCAGGAAGATGTGACAGAATCGGATATGTCTAAGATATTGAATGGAGTTTATTCCTCAATGGAGTATTACACCTATCAGTTATGGTTTAATGATGATATACAGGGTGAGAATTTTGCAACAAGTACAGGTGTCACACCAATGCTTGATCCGTGTAATATGTCGCCTGAAAATGTCAATTCCAATGTCAACATATTATCATATTGGCGTAATTCATTTTCAACATTGTATCAGGTAAATTATCTTCTGGGCATGTATGAGAATTCGTCGGATAAAGATAATGTGACGCTGCGGGAGATAGGCGGGGCATGCTATTATTTCCGTGCCTTCATATATTATCGTCTGGCTGTACATTACGGCAATGTGCCTGTGGTAAAGGAGTGTACCGATGATATTATTGCAATTTCGCCTGAAAAAGATGTGTGGGCGTTCATTGAGTCGGATTTGAGCAAGGCTCATGAGTGCACCACCGGAACATCGACTAAATGGTATGTGTCCGCTGATGCAATCAATGCATTGGCTGCACGTGTGATGCTTTTCCAAGGTAAAAAAGAGGAGGCGGCCGGTTATGCGCTTGAAGTATTGAAAAATACTGCTTATTCGTTGAGTAAGAACAGCATGGAGTATT
This sequence comes from uncultured Muribaculum sp., assembly GCA_947573015.1. Taxonomy (GTDB): domain Bacteria; phylum Bacteroidota; class Bacteroidia; order Bacteroidales; family Muribaculaceae; genus Muribaculum. The sequence continues at coordinate 2,839 of CANPDS010000257.1, read as the reverse complement.
CTTCGATATATTTGCCAAATTCGTCAAGTAATGAGATAATATTCGGTTATGTCAACAATACCAGAACGTCGAGCTACTGTAACTTTGCCGGTGTGGTGAATGATGTTGATGGAAACTGGGATTATTCACCGGCGAAAGATTGCTTTGACAATCTGTATTCTGATGTGACATCCGGTGCGGTACGTTGCGGTGATATACGCAAGGTTGCTGTATTTTCTTCAAGATCGGGTGAAAACAACCGTGTAATAAGATTCTCAAACGGACAGCAGCAACTTGCTGTCAACGAAGATTATCTGCATACTCCGGTTGTAGTGTCGCGTATTGCGGAGATGTATCTGGTCGCCGCGGAGGGTCTGGGAAAAGAGAATGGTGCTGTCTGGCTCCATAAGTTTCTGTCAAGCCGATATTTATTGGCATTATCCGAGAATGATATAAAAAATTTGTCGGATATTGAATATCAGGACTTGAGTCTCGACGAGCGACGCAGGGAATTCTATGCCGAAGGAATGCGCTGGCAGGATGTGAAGCGTACGGGCAGATATGATCTGTTGAATACTCTCGACGGACGTACTTATCTGATGTATTATCCTATCCCTCAGGCCGAAATTGATATTGCCGGCACTGCGGCCTATCCTCAGAATCCTGGTTATTGATTTTACTATTTAGAATATATTATTATGAAACTATTTGATAAAATACTTTGCATAATTAATCTATGCAGTTTCTGTCTGGCACCGATCAGTCTGATGGCTTGTGGTAGCGGTGATGATAGCGGTGTGATGTCTTCTGTGCCTAATACCTCTGCTCCACGGCCTACCGTTGAGGAACTTATGAATACTCTGTGGAATGAAACCTCCTATAAGAGTTTGGATGCAAAGCGCAAGGAGGCTATGGCTGAGATGCAGGTATATGCCGACATGTGTCCAAACACTGCATTCAAAGCATATTATGCCTCAGCTGATCCATCCGAATGGGCTAAGATGGAAAATAATTCCATGCTCGGTTTTCATCGTAAAGGCTTGGAACGGGTTGTGGATCAGATCGCTAATGAGAATGTGCCCTCCGGATCAGTAGTGCTATGGCAGGTATATAATATGGGATATGTAGTAAAAACGCCATCGCATTGTTTTGGTATAGATCTGAAGCATAAATTCGCAGCGCAACTTGAGCCATACATTGAGTTCTTGTGTATTACCCACAATCATGACGACCACTACACCAATGATCTTGTAGAGGCTATGGCGGCCAACGGCAAAGCTGTCTACTCTAATTTCCTTGACAACGGACACCGCATATCCGGATCTGGAAAGATTGTGCCATGCGATGGTGTGGAGATGGAGGTGAAGATTGTAGACCATAATTCCGAATTAAAGAATTTTGTTGTCAACTATCAGATCGACTGTGGGGCGGATGCATCGCATGTGGTGATACTTCATACCGGCGATTCTTATAATTACGCACAATTACTCAAGACCCGCGACATTGATATATTTATACCGCATCTTGCTGTAGGGCTCGACATGAAGAAAGCCGTGGCACGCCTTGATCCGAAAGTGGTGCTGATGTCGCATATCCTTGAGCTTGAGCATCCGGTGGAACAGTGGCGTTGGAGCTATCAATATGGAATAGAACGTACAGAGGAACTCAACCGAGACGGGGTGTATCTGCCGGTATGGGGTGAGAAAATAGTTTATTCAAAATAGAACGACACACACATATCAATCAACTAACTTTAAGGTAAATCAAGATGTTTTAGGAAGAATCGGTGGAAAGGTATGCCGAAAGTTGGTATGCCTTTCCATTGGTTATAAAATTGCATAATACGTAATAATTTTAATGACTTACCTTACATGATTTAGCTTTAGAACTGATTTAAACTCCATGGTCAAGATCAGTTCTGGATCTGACATTTTGAAATAAGTTTAAATCAGTTCTTATTTTAATGAAGTAATGAAGAAATATATACTGGCTGTTGTGGCAATTTGTTGTGCCGTGATGATGAATGCGGAACAGCTGATGCCATGGACTGAGGCCTATAAATTGGCCGATGATAAGATTTCCGGATTGACTCTGGATGAAAAATTAAATTTCTTACGTGGTTATTCTGAGTTTTATCTTTATGGTGTTCCGGATAAAGGAATCCCGTATCTTTATCTTTCGGATGCTACCGGAGGGGTAAATATACGTCGCAACCTTCCGGATACAACTCTTGTGCGGCAGCTTGATAAGTCGACGGCTATGCCTTGTCCTCATATGCTGGCGGCAACCTTCAATACCAGCCTGGCGCGTGATTATGCCCATGCTGTCGGTGAGGAGTGCCGTGCCGGTGGCATAGAGGTGTTGCTGGGACCTGGAATCAACATCGCACGTAATTCACAGTGTGGACGCAATTATGAGTATTTTGGTGAAGATCCGTTGCTATCTTCTGCCATGTGCAGTGCATATGTCGATGGATTGCAGTCGACTGGTGTGGCAGCCTGTCTGAAGCATTTTATTTGTAACGAGACGGAATTTTATCGGCGGCGTTCCAATTCGGTAGTCGATTCGCGTGCGCTCCATGAGATATATCTTCCGCCATTTAAAGCCGGAATTGATGCAGGAGCAGCATATGTGATGGCCTCCTACAATCGTCTGAATGGTGAGTGGACTGGACAGAGCAGTTATGTGCTAAAGGATTTGTTGCGGGAATATCTTGGTTTCAAAGGTGCTGTGATGAGTGATTGGAGTTCGGTGTATGATACACGCAAAGTAATTGAGAGCGGACTTAACATAGAGATGCCCGGTCGAGGCGGTATGATAGCTGATGCACGCCACTTGCTGGATGAGGGCATTGTTTCCG
>CANPDS010000256.1 GCA_947573015.1 uncultured Muribaculum sp. | reverse complement strand
TAATATACGACGAGTCATACAGCTATCAACCGGAGTACTCACAACCCCAAGTCGTGCGGCTGATTGCGGCGACAATATTATCTCGTCAGTATCTTCATGATCTTTCTTTTGGCCATCATTATGACTATCATGCCCTGTGCATGATGTAATTCCGGACATCAATAATGCCGAGACTACAGTCGCGACATTCCGGTGATATCTATTGAGAAAAAGAAGTAATTCCATAGCGCTAAATTACACAAACATACGTGCAACTTAGTTGCAAAACAAAAGCCCGTCATGTATAAAAACGGGCTTTTGTTTTGTTTGGAATATATATATCATTCAAATACAATGTCACCAAAGAATCCCGGCAAATGAAAGTCAGGAGACTCAACATCTATAGGTTGCCAAGAAAGGAAATGAGGGGTAGGGAGTTTATCTCCACATTTGTAAAAGTTTGCACGAGCGGATAATGAATGTAGCCCTTCGATATCATCCTTAAAGAAAACATCAACAGGTATTATCAACTGCAGTTTCCATTCATCAGGAGCAGGCATGTTGTCAAATGTACTATCATATTTGATAGATGACATCCGCTTGATTTTTGACACATTCTCAGTCGTTGAATATATCCTATGGTTGCGATCCGGCCCACAGGCGAGCAACACGTCGCCACGGCAATTACACTCGATATTATAATAATGCGACTGATCAAAAGAAATAAACATTTCGACACAGGAATCTTCCCATACATTGCCATTATCACCACCGGCCATCGCTCTAATATAATTCTCCCGAACAATATATTCGATAATAATAGACTTTCCATTGTGCGCCAATCTAAACTTCACATCGGGAGAATACGGATATGTATCCGGCCAATTTATAGTCGCGATTGAGACGAAATGAATATCTTTAGCATCAAGAAGTGCTGAAACTTCTGCAATATCAATATGCGATTGATTAAGGAACGGTATATTCATATTATATATGATTTAATTAGAATTGTCTGGAATGAAAGTCTCAAAACTTTGATCACTATAAAATATCATGATACGCTCAACATGGCGATTTACGGTTGTTTGGAGCTTTGAAGCATAAGCACCACCATCTGGCATTGGTGTGCCTGTTGTGTGAGATGTGTTAAGCAGTTCTGATGCTTCTTTTTTAGATGTTATCTCAGAAACAGGCGGTAAATCTACAGATTCAGGAAAATTGCGGTGAAATTCCACAGTGTTATTTTCACAAATATCACTCTGATTATTAACACATTCATCAAATAAGGGTAGGGGATTTGCAAATGTTTTGGGCTCTGAGATTTCATTATTTACAGATTGCACCATATCTCCTTCGCCAAACATCAACCACAATACGGATAGCCTCGGAAAAGCTTCGTGAATCTTTGCAATCACTTCATCACTGACTTTGCGATTGCGACCCCTAAGAAGTTGAGAGAACGATGGACGAGGAATACCACATGCATCAGCAAATTGTGTGCTTTGCATACCAGTATAATCCAAAAATTCTTTTAAGCGCGTTGCTATATCCATAATGTCTGTTTGCGTTTACAATTTCACAAGTGCAAATATAAAACTTAATTTTGTAAATTGCAAATTTGCATGCGTCGCATTGCAATTTCCAAATAGAAATACAGCACTATTCCCCTTTGCACCAACACATGTCTTCGCCTTATAATAAGCTAAAGTAATACATTATAATATGCTTCACTATTTTCTAGAACACAAATATTTACGATAGAATAAACTACATCGTACACCACAAGACGCCCCATATTTACACAGCTGTTAACGTACTACTCAAACATACCAAAATAATATATATGATTTTCAATACATTGAGCACAATGCAATAAAGTGTTAATCCATATAATTCTCATTTCAGAACAGCATATAATACCATGATTCAACTGAGAAAAATAAAATTTAATCCACCAAATTCAGCTTTGCAAACACAATTACAGTTTGCATTTACATACGGAATTTGTGGATTCCACCTGATTGCATTCCTAAATTTCTGTTTAAATTTACGTTTGTATCCAAATTATACGTAACTCAAGTTCCAAACTAATATAAAGTTCTTTTGCTAATATAACAGTTGATAATTAGGTTAAGATTCTATCATAAGTTTTTCTTAACAGTATAATTATCTTATTACCTGTATTTTAACTCCAATTTACACTTTTCACATTTAATGCATGATATTTGCAAATAATTTAATATGTTTTTAAACATAAATTCCTTGCAGAATTCCAAATACCAACAACGGTCGGTAAAAAAAAGGAGACAACTGAATCGATGTCTCCTTTTCATATTATTAATAATAAAATCAAGAGTTTTTAGCTACATAGCTCTTGTGCTATATATGGAGCTGTAGGAGACTCGCATACTGCAATCTCCTCAGGAGTGCCTTGGGCAATAATGCAGCCTCCATTCTTTCCTCCTTCCGGTCCCATGTCGATCACATAGTCAGCACACTTTATAACATCAAGATTATGTTCGATCACGACCACAGTATTACCTTTATCGACAAGTCGATTCAATACGCCAAGCAGCACATTGATATCCTCAAAATGAAGTCCGGTGGTAGGTTCATCGAGAATAAACAGAGTGCGTCCCGTATCACGTTTGGCAAGCTCAGTAGCGAGTTTCACACGCTGATTTTCACCTCCAGACAGAGTACTTGACGGCTGTCCAAGCTTAATGTAGCCAAGACCTATATCTTGTAGAACCTGTATTTTTTTGATAATATTGGGGATTCCTGCAAAAAATTCCACAGCCTGATTAATTGTCATATCAAGTACATCAGCTATGGATTTACCCTTATAGCGCACCTCCAACGTCTCTCGGTTATACCGTTTCCCACCGCATACCTCACAAGGGACCAACACATCGGGAAGAAAATTCATCTCAATTGTCTTATATCCATTCCCATTGCAAACTTCACATCTGCCTCCGGCAACATTAAATGAGAAGCGGCCTGGTTTGTATCCGCGTATTTTTGCTTCTGGTAAATTTACAAAAATGGTGCGGATATCAGAAAACACACCTGTATAGGTTGCAGGATTTGATCGAGGAGAACGCCCAAGCGGAGATTGGTCTACAGTAACGATCTTGTCAATATTTTCAATTCCTTCAATACGATCATATGGCAACGGCTCTTGAAGAGATCTATAAAAATGATGACTCAGTATCGGATGCAGCGTTCCGTTTATCAAACTGGATTTGCCGCTTCCTGAAACTCCTGCAACACAGATCAGTTTCCCGAGAGGTAATTCAAGATCAACATTCTTTAGATTATGTCCGGTGCAGCCATATAGTCGGATAGATTTACCATTGCCTTTTCGCGGAGAATGATTACGTTCTATCTTGCATTGTCCGTTAAGATATTTAGCTGTAAGAGTAGCGGTTTTCAGCATCTCCTCAGGTGTTCCGGCAAATACAACATTGCCGCCTTTACGACCAGCCCGTGGACCAATATCAATTATATGATCCGCTTCCAGCATTATCTCTTTATCATGCTCCACAACGATTATTGTATTGAACGCATCCCGTAGGCGCTTCAATGAATCAATCAACCGCTTGTTGTCACGCTGGTGCAGCCCTATGCTTGGCTCATCGAGTATATACATGACATTTACCAATTCTGACCCTAATTGAGTAGCAAGTCGGATACGTTGGCTTTCACCACCGGAAAGTGTGGCCGAAGCACGATCAAGGGAGAGATAATGCAATCCGACATCAACAAGAAAACGTAGCCG
>CANPDS010000255.1 GCA_947573015.1 uncultured Muribaculum sp. | reverse complement strand
AAATCCCGGTGATGCATTTCGTATATGATGGCGTCGTTGATATGCTTTATCTCAGGGCCGTTATCATTGTCCCATCCTTCAGGATCGGTAGCGGCAAGATCGATTATTGCAGCCCGTTTCCCATTTATGCCTACAGCCTTAGCCCATACTCCCGGTGTCTCATCAAGCCATTTGCCATTATATTTTATCTGAAATGTATAGAACTTGCCATACAGTTTTGCCGGGACGCTGGCACGCCATGTGCCGGCGTTTCCCTTTGACATTTCTATGGTTTGTTCTGCTTTGGAATTGCGTCCGGTAGGATATATGTTCAGTTTTGCTTCCTGGGCCTTTGGTGACCATAGTGTGAAATGGGTACCGTTATTGTCTACGGTCATTTCAAGATCGTTGCCGTTGTAGGTTTCATATGTCGAATATATGGCATCTGGATTCTGTGCCATACAATGGAGTGCCGCAGGCAACATGGCAGTGGCAATCAGTGTGCTCATGCAGATTGAGGGAATTTTCATGTTCATGTCAAGACAAACTACTTAATTTTATGCTTAGAAGCATTGATAATCAAAGTCGTTCCGGCTTGAGGTGACAGGCTTAACCATGCACCATGAAGATTCATTTGATTGCTCTTCATGGTAGTTGGGTCTATTACCGACAAACGTCAGAACGATTAAAAAAGTTTTAGAGGAGAAAATTTAGTATTGAATAGAGACTTATAATGGCTTTTTGGGGGCCTATAATATCAAGAAAGGTTGATATTCTTCATGAAAAGCCCACTAAATTAGCGGACTGAGAGGGGATGGGAGAGCGTTATTATTTCACTACCATTTTTTTTGACCAATTGGCGCACTTTACGATATAGCATCCGCGAGGCAGATCTATTGTGGTGCATCCGTTAACGTCAAGCGACTTTACCATCTGGCCAGTGATGGAAAATATATAGAAATGACACGTGGTATCGTCGGGGGTATTTAATTCAAGACCACCGCTTACGGATTTGACGGTCGGTGTCTGATTGATGGCAGAAATTTGTTCGCCTACATTTGACTGTGCGCTGACTGCGACTGACCCGAAAGCCAGCCCGACAAGCAGAGTCATTGTAATTATAAATTTCTTCATCAGACTATTATTTGTTTAATTGCAAAATGAAAAACTTAATGGTTTGTTGATCCTGTTGGCTTCCATTTTATCTTTTCGTTTGCGAAGTTAATGAATTATTGTATATCTAACAATTTCCCTCGGTTAAATTCTGTTAAATGATATACCTCTTTACAATAAATCGTAACTTTGTGATTACGCAGCATAGATACGATGAGGCATATAAATAAAATCACATATCAGATAGGACCATACATCTTGACTATGGCAGTGCCGTGTATGGTGGCAAATGCCGGATATTATAGCGGCCTATCCGATGAGTCCAATAGCTTGAACCAATCGGATTATGTGGTTGGAGCATGTATGGATAAAGAGTATGCGCAAAAGTATCGAAACTGATCGCGGAAATCTATATTGTTTTTATTGCTTGGGGTAGGGGCTATATTGCTTTTTATAGCTGATATGGCTACTGGCACAGTCAATATTGCCATGTCGCAGGTAATAGCAGCTCTTTCGGGTGGAGAGTGTCCACCGGCAATTGCCAAAATTGTGGTAAACATACGCCTTGTCAAGGCCATTGTGGCACTCTTGGCTGGAGCAGCCCTTACGGTAAGTGGTCTGGAGATGCAGACACTGTTCCGCAATCCGTTGGCTGGTCCGTATGTGCTTGGTATTAGTTCTGGAGCTTCTCTTGGTGTGGCGATATTTGTGCTCGGTGCGCCATTGATTGGATTTTCGGGTTATCTTGTTTCGTTTGGTGTGGCCGGGGCGGCTTGGACCGGGGCAGCTCTTGTGCTTGCCGTGATGGCGCTTGTTGCACGTCGTATTGGCAATATCATGGTGATACTGATATTGGGTATAATGTTCTCGTCAGGCATAAGCGCGATAGTGCAGGTGCTACAGTATCTCAGTCATGAAGACGCATTGAAAACTTTTGTAATATGGACTATGGGATCGCTTGGCGATGTCACGTTTTCTCAACTTTCTATCGCTCTCCCTGCCATATTTGCAGGGTTGGCACTTTCGGTCGTAGCAGTGAAGCCTCTCAATATGCTTCTGTTGGGTGAGGACTATGCATGCAGCATGGGGTTGAATCCTGGGCGTAGCCGCGCTTTGCTCTTCGGATCAACTACGTTGCTGGCCGGCACGGTTACTGCATTTTGTGGACCGATAGGATTCGTGGGAATGGCACTCCCACATGTGGCACGTATGCTTTTTGCCGATGCCGACCACCGGGTGCTTATTCCTGGATGCATGTTGCTTGGCGCCGATGTGATGTTGCTTTGTGATATTATATCGAAGTTTTTTACTGTGCCCATCAATGCCATTACGGCTCTGCTTGGTATTCCTGTCGTAGTGTTGGTAGTAATTAAAAACAGATCAATGGCAGCATGATTAAACTGTGTGATTTTTCTATCGGTTATGGGCATCGCATTCTTATCTCTGATGCATCGACAACTGTCCCTTCCTCATGCCTTACGGCTCTTATCGGGCGCAACGGTACAGGAAAGTCAACATTATTGCGCGCCATAGGTGGAATGAATGTCGGTTACAGTGGCGCTATAGAGATTGATGGTGCTGATGTGCGTACCATCACTCCATTGGGCAAGGCAAAACTAATCGCTTATGTCACAACCGAACGCGTCAGAGTTCCGGGACTTTCGTGCGCTGATGTTGTAGCCCTTGGACGCGCTCCTTATACAGGATGGGCGGGATCTCTGTCGGAGCTTGACCGCCGTATTGTGGCCGACTCTCTTGATGCTGTAGGGATGGGAGAATATGCGCACCGCACCATGGATCGCATGAGCGATGGCGAATGCCAACGTGTGATGATAGCGCGTGCTTTGGCGCAGGATACGCCTGTGATACTTCTCGATGAGCCTACTTCGTTTCTTGATATGCCCAATCGCTATGAGTTGTGCACTCTTCTTTGCAAACTTGCCCATGAGCGTGGCAAGTGTATCGTATTTTCCACGCATGAACTTGATATAGCCTTACATATGTGTGATGCCGTGATGCTTATTGATTCTCCTCGATTGATCAATCTTCCTCCGGCTCAACTCCTTGCAGGTGGCTATATCGACAGGTTGTTCCCGATTCCTGAATGGATGAAATGATGGGCATTTTGTGTCTTTGATCAATCTTGAACCAGACGGCGGTGGCGATACGATAGTGCATGTCCACGTATCAGTTGATTATGAGATTCTCCTCAGTGAATTCTACGGGTCTCTCACGCCGGTTGCCGGTGATGCCAATCAGCAGAGATATAATGCCAACACGGCCAAGAAACATGGCAAGACATAGAAGCATTTTCGACGAAGTGTGGAGCTCTCCGGTAATACCTAACGAAGAACCCACGGTGAAGAGTCCGGAGCAGCACTCAAACAGTAGCGCCCGTGCCGGTAGTTCAGGCTCAAGTATCAACAGCCAGAATGCGAAAAATGTAAAACTTATTATTGATAAAGTCACCACAGCGTTGGCTCTACGGATTGATCCTATGGATATTTTGCGGTTGAAGACGGTTACGCGTTCTTTGCCAAGCACGATAGCACGAAGATTCAGCAATATTGCCGCTACGGTATTTACCTTGACGCCACCGGCAGTAGACTGTGCTGCGCCTCCTATCCACATAAGGAACATTACCATTATTATGGTCACGTTGAGAAACCCAGCCGGA